>CAZOEV010000032.1:0-10919 GCA_964578915.1 uncultured Lentimicrobiaceae bacterium | reverse complement strand
AAGATTGTATTTAAGTTTTCTGGTGGGTCAGCCCAAACGGCCTTGTTGTTATTTATGATAATTGGTCGTTTTAATAATTTTGGATTTTCAACGATAGCGTTGATCCATTCTTCTGTTGTAAGCTTTTTGCCTTTCAGGGCCTTTTTGTAAATATCTTCTTGTTTACGAATCAGTTCCTCGGCGGGAAGCCCAGTTTTTTTGATGATTTCTGAAATTTCTTCCTTACTGATGCCATCTTTGAGGTAATTTACGATTTCAAAATCATTCGATTTCTCTTCCAGCAAGGCCAAACCGGCGCGGGATTTTTTACATCGTGGATTGTGGTATATTTTCATTGTGCTGATTTTAATTCTGCTGCAAAGATTTATTAAACATCGGTGCCAAACTCCATTAAATAGGCTTTAATAAATCCGTTGATATTTCCATCCATAACAGCTTGTACATTAGATGTTTCGTGGCCTGTGCGCACGTCTTTTACCAATTTGTAAGGATGCATCACGTAAGAACGGATTTGCGAGCCCCATTCTATTTTTTTCTTACTGCCTTCAATTACATCAATAGCTTCCTGTTTTTTACGCATTTCCAATTCGTAGAGTTGCGACTTGAGCATTTGCATGGCTTTTTCGCGATTCTGTAATTGCGAGCGGGTTTCTTGGCACTCAATAACCAGTCCCGAAGGCGCATGACGCAAACGAACAGCGGTTTCTACCTTGTTCACATTTTGTCCGCCTGGGCCGCTGGATCGGAAAGTGTCCCAGCTAATTTCGGCGGGAGTTACAACAATATCAATATCATCGTCAACGATTGGATACACATAAACTGAAGCAAAAGAAGTGTGTCTGCGGTTTGCCGAATCAAAAGGGGAGATGCGCACAAGGCGGTGCACACCGTTTTCGCTTTTCAGGTTTCCAAAAGCATATTCGCCATCAATTTCAAGCGAAACACTTTTAATGCCCGCCACTTCACCTTCCTGGATATCAAGTTCTTTCACTTTGTGGCCGGTACTTTCAGCCCACATCATATACATGCGCATCAGCATTTGTGCCCAGTCCTGGCTTTCTGTTCCGCCTGCGCCGGCATTGATATTGATGATTGCCGGCAGCCTGTCCTCTTCTCCTGAAAGCATGTTCCAAAATTCGAGCTCTTCCACTTCATGCAGGCATTTTTCGTAAGCCTGATCTACTTCTGATTCCTCAGCATCACCGCTTTGATACAGTTCCATGCCAATTTCCAGCTCCTCAAAAATGGATTCTGCTTTGGCGTAGGATTCTGTCCAGCGTTTTTTTTCAGTGATTTGTTTTAGCAGTGTCTCTGCTTTTTTTGAGTCGTCCCAAAAGCCGGGAGCCTGCGTCCGTTCTTCATCTTCACCAATTTCCATCAACTTGCGGTCGATGTCAAAGGTACCTCCTCAAGGCTTCAAGCCTCTTACGCAATTCTTTTTGGGATTCTGTTTGAACCATATATTTGTGTGTGTAAGTTGTATTGTATGAAGCACAAAGTTAGTAAGATTTCCGGTTAAGGCCATCCTAAGGTACATTGGGCTATTTCATATCGTTGATAATTTCCCAGATCAAACTAGACTGAAAACCCTTTTGAAGTGCGTATTGCGCTAGTTTCATTCGGTGCTTGTAGGGATCCTTTTCATTGATTTTTTTATTGATGAGCACTTTTCTCAGGACCTCCCGGTATTCGTCCTCATCAATTTCCGATAGGCCAATCTGAATCATAAGTTCCGACAAGCCTTTGCTGAACATGCCAGCCATAATTTTATTGCGTCCCCAATGGTTATTACGCATCTTTCCGACAGCGTAACCACGCGCAAAACGTTCTTCATTAATCAGATCTTCTTCTTCAAGCTGGTTGATAATTTTTATGAGTTGCGACTCCGTAACCGACCAGCCTTTTAGTTTTTGGCGCACCTCCGCAATGGTTCGCTCCTGATAATCGCAGTAGCGACGCGCTTTTTCAAGAAAATAATAGGATGAAGAATCGAGCGTTGTCATTTTTATTTGTTGGAAAAATAATGAAGACTCACATCAAAAATAAGTACCGAATTGGCAGGTATTGAGCCCTGTGCCCTGTTACCATAAGCAAGCGTTGAAGGAATAAAAAGTTTGATTTTGCCGCCTTCACCGATAAGCGGAATGCCAATTTGCCAACCTTGAATCAATAATGAAAGTTTACTGGTATAAAACTCGCCGCTATCAAAGCGATGGCCGTCGAGTAGTTTTCCGTCGTAAGTAACAGTAACGGTAGAATTAACGTCTGGCTTGCCCGCGCCGCCTGGTTCATCAATGATATAATAAACGCCACTAGGATGCTGATTTGCTACCAGTTTGTTCTGTTCTAGATAGTTAATAATTAATTGCCTGTCAATGTCATCCTGATTTACTACCTGTTTTTCTTTGCAAGCGCTCAAGCTGAGGCTTACTAATAAAATGCTAAAGAATAATGTTCTCATATTTTTTGTTGAATTAATTCCTGAACGAGTTTAGGCACGCCGATAGCAGCTTTTTCAGCTATAACGCGCAAATTTGTGCCACCACCAGTAATTTTGGTTTTTGGATCTATTAAAGTTATCGGACAGTTTTTTGGCGTAAAATCAACCAAACCTGCTGCCGGAAACACGAGCAATGAAGTGCCGATGATAATAAAATAATCTGCTTTTCTTACCTGCTCAACGGCTTCTTCAATATGCGGAACGGCTTCGCCAAACCAGACGATATGCGGCCTTAATTGTGCGCCTTTTTCGCAATTGTCGCCGAGTTTTAGTTCCCATCCATCAAGCAGATAAACCAGTTCGGGATGTTTTGTGCTCCTCACTTTGCGCAGCTCGCCATGAAGATGCATTACCTCTGTTGAGCCGGCGCGTTCGTGGAGGTCGTCTACATTTTGAGTGATAATTTGTACTTTATAGTGCTTTTCGAGTTCGGCAAGTGCCAGATGGCCGGTATTGGGCTCACATTCTAGAAGTTGTTTGCGGCGGGTATTGTAAAAATCCAAAACCAGTTGTGGATTTTGCTGCCAAGCCTGTGGTGTGGCAAGTTCTTCAAAGCGGTGATTGCGCCAAAGTCCGTCATCATCCCTAAAGGTTTTGATGCCACTTTCGGCACTCATGCCGGCTCCGGTAAGCACTACAATTGTTTTCACAGCTTGCTGATTTTTTTGAGTAGGAAAAACTCGTGTTTTTTCCTTTTCTAAGCAAAAATAACTTATTTCCGAACGTTTAATTCGTTTTTTATAAAAAAACAACCCTGTTCGGAACAAATCCAAACAGGGTTATAGCTTGCACAATGGACCTTTGAATGTTAAAATAGTTTCATATCATCCAATAGTTTCATCACTTTTTGAACGGCTTCTGATGAATCCTGAAGCAGTTTTTTCTCCTCTTTATTCAAGTCGACTTCAATGATTTCTTCAATTCCTTTGCGACCCAATTTTACTGGCACACCGAGGTAAACATCTTTTAGGCCATATTCGCCCTGAAGCATGGCGCAAACCGGAAATACACGGCTTTGGTCGTCAACGATAGCTTCAACCATTTGTGCTGCAGCGGCTCCAGGTGCATACCAGGCCGAGGTTCCCATCAGGTTAACCAACTCGCCACCACCTTTTTTGGTGCGTTCTACAATTTTGTCTAACTCTTCTTTTCCTAATAACTCAGTTACAGGAATACCAGCAATTGAAGTATAACGTGGTAGCGGAACCATGGTGTCGCCGTGGCCTCCCATTAGCAGTGCGTGGACATCTTCGGGAGATACGTTTAGTGCATCGCAGATAAAGGCACGGTAACGTGCTGTGTCAAGTGTTCCAGCCATTCCGAAAACCTTGCGTGATGGTTTGTTGCTGGCCAAAAAGGCAGCATAAGTCATTACGTCGAGTGGGTTTGAAACTACGATGATTATGGCATCGGGAGAGTATTTCACGGCTTTTTCAGTAACATCTTTTACGATGGCTGCATTGGTTTTTATCAAATCGTCACGCGACATGCCGGGTTTGCGTGGCAGGCCGGAAGTGATAACGATAACGCCTGATCCTTTGGTTTTTAAGTAGTCGTTGGTAACGCCAATCACGCGTGTGTTAAAGTGATTGATAGGCGCTGTCTGCCAGATGTCGAGTGCTTTGCCCTCGGCAGTTCCTTCTTTGATGTCAACGAGTACTACCTCTTTAGCTAAGTTTTTGTGCGCTATTACGTTAGCACAAGTTGCCCCAACATTTCCGGCTCCGATAACAGTGATTTTTTCCATAGTTTTGAGTTTATAGGTTGTCTTTTAAAAAAAAGATGTTCAGCAAGAAGGCACAAATATACATATCTTATTATTTTATTGTGTAGATTTGGGGGAATTAATCGTGAAGAAAGATTAAAATTGTATTGACGTATCAAAGTTTTGTCAGTCGTTTAAAAGTTATTCCCAATGACTATATTTTGAATTCAAAAAACCCCAAAGGTTTCAAAAACCTTTGGGGTTTAGCGCATTTACAAGCTTATTCCCGTCTTCTATCCCAATATTTTTATGTTCTGTCGGACGTTTTGAAGTCAGCCTTAACTTTAGAATGATCAATTAACTTTCTGAATAACAACAGGAGTAAATACTTCTTTTTGGCTAATGATAGAGAGTAAATAATTGCCGGCTTTCAGCTCATCAAGCTGAATTTGTCTGGATGCCGGTGTAAGCTTTCCTTCGCGTATCACTTGGCCTTTTAAGTTGGAAATTTGATAGGGATAATCGTGATTTCCTTTGAAGTCAATATCGACGGTAATCGCATCCTTGGCCGGATTTGGAAAGACTTTTATTTCGTTTGTCAACTGCGCATCTATGGATTGTATAAGAGAAAAAACTACCGCAATGGAGTGTGCTTCCATAACGTTTTCAAACTCATAGATATCTAGCATACCCATAGATTCACCATCTATAATTACTTCAAAAACCTCATAGTTTTCATCTGCAGTAAAAGTGAACATTTCGTTGTTTCCGTGAGTTACCTCAACCGCTCCCGAAGGATCGATTGATCCGTTTTCACCAGCTGTTGCATTAATTGTATAGATAGCGGGAGGATATAATATATCAATCGTAAAAATAAAGGGATCATTGTATTCGCCAACGGCTTCCTGATCAATAAATGGCAATGTTTGGGTAAGATTTGCAAGCTGTCCTGTTTCAGCAATATAGGCTTTAAAAACGACTGTTTCGCCACTGTTGACATTCGATCCGATGGATAGAAAAATCCTGCCATCGGCTTCAAGGAGTGGACTGGCCAATCCGCGGCATTCCCCATTTACAAAGCCGGCCACCAGATCATCTGGGTTTATGGAATAGGAGTTATCTTCCAATTGAAAATACGCGACAATCTGCATATTGTATTGCAAATTATCCGTAGGAACCCAGTTTGGCGGCGTAGCCAAAACTGTTGTGGGAAGAAAAAAAATCGTCAGTATAAGACTATAAAAGAAGTAATAAAATTTTGACATATAGCGTAAAGTAATTGGTAAAAAAGGGCTGATTATTTTTTTATCGTAATCGCAAAGGGCTGCCGAATATCGCCGAGCTGGCTCATCGGTTCAAATAGCACTTTTTGATCGCTGTCAACAAGTTTTTGCAAATCGGAATGCCAAACCTTGAAGCTTATTTCTTTTTTTAAATCAGCATTAGAACCTATCGTCATAAAAATGAGGTTTTGCTTGTTTGTTGCTTTGCCAATACCACATATTGTGTTTCCACTGTAAGCATACACAATATCGTTTGGGTTATTGGTTTGGGCTACTAACATCATTTTATGCTCAAATTCTTGAGCAGGATATGCGCCTATTGGTGAAACTAAACTTGTTTCATTAGTGCCTTTAATCACTTCATTTTGCTTCATCACATAAGGAAATGCGAGTTCGCTATCACTGGAAAGCTTGATGATATATCCATTGCCAGGACAAAGTTGCGTTAGGCTGCCAATCCATTGTGTGCCATTGAAAAGCGCAAAGGCATTTTGGCCTAAAATGCGGTCGTTATAGGCGGGTTCGGGCGTCAGGTCTGCCAATGCCTCATTTACGCTTAAACAGCTGTTCGGAAGGTAGCCAATCCAACTACTTCCGGCACTCAACTGCAAAGGATCATTTGGTGCTTGGTTGCTTATTAAGTCAATACTTTGCGCTGAGCACAAACGCATACGATACATTTCAGTTGGTGAAAGTGTAGTTAAGCTGCCAACCCATTCCGTGCCCGAATAAACGGCAAAACTGTGCTGCCCGATGATTCTGTCATTATAGCATGGCGCAAGATCCGAAAGTAAAGCATTGGGCGACATATCAAACTGTACTACATTCAGGCTGAACCAAGTATAGCCCTGATTGAAGTTGATGTTTAAATTGGTAATATTCAAACACTCAATAATAAATGGTTCATCCAAAGTTCCTACTTGTACTTGATTTTCAAACTCAAAGGCTTGAGCGGCAGTGCAACTTTCGCAAAATTCGCTGTCCCATATTCTTAATTCTATTAGTTCGCCTGTAATCTCATTAGAACTGACAGTAAGAAATACCAGTCCATCAAAATCAGGCATAGGGGAGGCAATTCCGCGACATTCATCACCAACAAATGCACCTACGAGGGTGTTGGGATTAACGGAAACAGCGTTGTTAATGCGAATCTGTGCCACAACCTGCATATTGTATTGCAGATTTTCCACTTCTTCCCATCCCGGTGTGCAAGCAAAATGTGCGGAGAGGCTGAGGTCATTTGCTGGCATCGGAAAACTATAAACAGCTTCTTCCGATACGACTTCATTTACTGCATTTGTCCAATATTGAAAAATGTAACCCTCAGCAGCTGTGGCAGTTGCTGTAACCAATGTGCCTTGTTCATAGCTTCCTGATCCTTCAACAATTCCTCCTTCAACGGGCAAAGCAATTAAACTCAGGTTATAAGCAGCACCTTCAGATCGTGGACCTGATTCCTGCGCCAATAAGCTTATTGAAAACAGCAAAATGAGCGTTGTATGTAGGAATTGCTTTAGCATAGTTTATAATTCTTGGCTTTTTATTGAATGGCACTATTTGATGTCATGGTTATATTTTTTGAACCTTAAATAGTTCATTAACTTTTTGTTGATGAATGATTTTTATAAAATACAAGCCTGCTGCTTGGCCATTCAAATCAATTCTGAATAGTGAAGAAGTTGGTTTAAAAGTTGCTATCAAATTACCTGAAAAACCAAACAGCATCACTTCGTATTGATTTGAAAAATGGTCTGAAGCTGGCAGTTGAATCTGAACATAAGATGTTGTCGGATTTGGGAAGACTTTAATTTGCTGTTCAAGCGCTATTACGTCATTTCGGGTTGACACATCAAAAATTACATGAATCGTTTGGTTTGAAGCCACATTTTCGAAAAGATAATTATTCCTTGGGCCGATTGAATCGCCATTAATTTCAACATTAAACACTTCAAAGCCTTCATCGGGAAGGAAAGTGAACAAGTTGTTACTGCCGTATTCAACCATTATTTCTCCCATTGGATCAATGCTGCCATTTTCGCTGGATGTGGCAGAAATGGTGTAGGTATTTATTGCAAAGGAAGCATAAACGCTCCTGTTCCGGAAAACATGCATAAAAGTTATGGTATCAACAGCACCGATACTTTCATCGTCAACAATCACATCTTCAATGTGATAGCCGGTATCAGCTACAATGCTGAAGCCTTGATTGCTCCAATGGGGTACCAGAATAGTTCCCGAAGGCGTAATTGTACCGTTGTCACCAGCAAGTGCCGAAATCTGATAATTAATTTCAGTATAGGTGAGTACATAAGGATCGAGTAATGTGCCAACCTCTGATAAGCTTACAAATCCAACAGTTTCGCTCAGGTCAACAATAATATTTTGAGAAGCGATATAGGCTTTAAAAGTAACTGACTCTCCGGAATATATATTGGAACCGATGGTTAGAAAAATTAATCCATCCAAATCCGGTTCAGGAGAAGAAACGCCTCGGCATTCGCCATCTACGAAAGCACCAATCAGGTCATTTTCATCCACTGAAAAAGTGCTGTCGGCCAGCAGTAGTGCGCCAACCAATTGCATATTAAATTCCAATGCACCAGGCAGTTCCCAATTAGGCGGGCCGTCAGCCGAAAAGCCTGCCATCACATTTATATTTGATGAGATGTCAAAGTCAGTGCGCGGGTTACTGTCGAGTCCATCGCTCCAGCCTGTAAAAATATAGCCTGGCGCTGGAACGGCTTGAATAGGCGTGCCGTCACCACCATATTGCACCTGCTGAACTGAATCGCCGATTAAGCTGCCATGCACATCAGATTGGTAGGCTAAAGTAAAATTTTTGATAATGAAAGTAGCTGTAATCGTATGGTTCTGAGTTACGTTTACAAATTCATAGAAACTAGCCGGACCAATGCTGGCGCCGTCAATTTTTACATCACTGATTTGGTAACCTGCATAAGGCGTAATGGTAAAGTTCTTACTCGAACCTTCGTTAACAATAATAGTTCCTGAAGGCGTGATGGTGCCGTTTGGGCCGGCAGAAGCTGTAATCGTATGCGTGTTTATTGCAAATTCAGCGGTTACAGTAATGTCTTCTGTAACATTAATATCAATTCGTGGATTGTCTGTTTCTCCATCACTCCAGGCATCGAAATGGTATCCTTCGTAAGCAATAGCAGTAACGGCTGTACTATTTCCTCCGTAAGGAACGTTTTGCGTAGTTTCTCCTTGAAGAAAACCGGTTGATTGTGTTAAATAAGTCAGTTCGTAGTTTGCCAACATAAAAGTTACGTGAATCGTATGATTCTCAGCAATTGCTTCAAAGACATAGCTTTCTATTGCGCCAACGCTCACGCTATCCACTAACACATCTTCCACTTCATAACCAATTGCGGGGGTAATATCAAAAACAAGGCTGTCGTTATAAGTAACTGCAACACTTCCGTTAGGTGAAATCGTTCCATTAGCTCCAGCAGTAGCTGTGATGGTATAAGTTTCGGGAACAAAAACGGCCTGAACATTAATTGGGCCGGTAATATTTTCATCTGTTCGTGGATTTTCCGTTACTTGGTCGCTCCAATGCGAAAAATCATAATTGGAATCAGCAATAGCCGAAACCGTGGTTCCATCCTCTCCATAATACACAGTTTGGCTGGTTTGGCCTGATAAACTGCCATTTTCGCCTGCGACATAATTTAGCTCGTAAGCATATACACCAAGCGTAACAACGATATTCATATTGTGCGTTACATTTAATTCCGTTCGTGGATTTTCGGTAACGCCATCGTCCCAGCCCATAAAAAAATGACCTTCGCCAGGAACCACTTCAACAGGCGTTCCATCAGCACCATATTCTACAAATTGGTAGGTGTTGCCAACAAAACTTCCTTCTCCCCACATCACATAAGCAAGCAGGTAAGTAGCCGTCTCGAACGTGGCATGAATACTATGGTCTTCAGTTACGCCGGTAAAATTATATTGTGTAACAGCGCCTACTGAAGCACCGTCCACAAGCACATCAGCTACCATATATCCTGTTGCGGGGACAATAGAAAAAGACTGGTTTTCACCAAATTCAACCTCAATTTCGCCCATTGGCGAAATCGTGCCATTTTCGCCTGCTGAAGCAGTGATAACGGGATCGATGCTATTATACAAAAATATATAAGGAGAAGCAACGCTGCCGATTTGTCCGTCGGCAGTGAAAGTCATGCTGTTGTCTAAAGTTACAATTAATTCATCATCAGCAATATAGGCTTTTAAGGTGAGGGCTTCGCCAGATGCAATATTGGAGCCAATGCTTAAAAACAACAGTTCCGGGTTTCCATCTACGCGTTGAGCCAATCCACGGCATTCATTGCCAACGAAAGCAGCAACAAGGTCTTCTGGGTTAGATGAAAAAGTGTCGTCTTGCAACTTCAGTTTTCCAATCACTTGCATATTATACAGCTGATTGGAAACCGGAACCCAATTGGGCTGCGCATTGCCATTAAAAAATGCAAGCAAAAGCAAGGCAACAAGCAATAAATAGGCTTGATTGGGTTTGAATTGCATCACTATTTTTTTCATTTTGGCCAAAGTTGTTTCGATAAAAAATTTAGAACCAACATAATAAGCTGTTTTTTCTGAACGTGCGCACTAAATTACACAAAAGATATTCACAAAATATAAACGAGGGCAAGGTTTTTTTTAGAATAGGCGTGATTCTGATAATTTTTAAGGCCTGCTTTAAAGTTTTGCATAAAAAATCCCGGAGCAAAAATGCCCCGGGATTTATGTATCAACCAAATTTAATTTCGGGATTAAAACTGCTTATTGTATAATCAGTTTTCCAGTTTCAAGCACATTGGCCGAAGTAGAATTTATGCTTACAGTATAGTAATACACACCTTTGTCAAGGTTTTCTTTCTGCAAGATAATATTGTTGACACCTGATTTTGCTGCTGATTGCGCAACAGTTTTTACCAGTTGTCCCATATTATTATAAACATTTACAGTAACCTGAGCCGATTCTTTCAGCCAAAGCGGAATGATCGTTTGCTCATTAAACGGATTTGGATAAGCTTGGCCTACCATCCATGAATCGGTGTTGCCTGCGTCGCTCATTTTGAAGGTGAAAGGACTGTCCAAATCGCCAATAGCTTTTAAAGGCTCGAAAATAATTTTCTGGTCAATATTAGCTAGTTCGCTTTTTGCATCAACCCACACTTTGAAGCTCACTTCTTGCGCCTCATTACCATTGTCGCCAATATTCATATAGATGTTGCCATCAGCTGAAGGAGCTGCCATTCCACGGCATTCGCCATTGATAAAGGCATACACAACATCCTTATCGCTAAAGGAAGCCGCATCAAACTGACCAATCAGTGTCATGGTATTCTTCATATTGGTAGGCACATCAAATCCTGCAGGAGAAACTTCATTTTCGGAA
>CAZOEV010000031.1:0-11066 GCA_964578915.1 uncultured Lentimicrobiaceae bacterium | reverse complement strand
TTTCGGTAAGCGATCCAATCTGGTTTACCTTAACCAATATAGAGTTGGCAACACCTTTTTCGATGCCCATGCCCAACCTATTGACATTAGTTACAAAAAGATCATCACCAACAAGCTGCACGTTTTTGCCCATTGTGTCGGTCATCTTCTTCCAGCCGTCCCAGTCATCTTCGGCCATTCCATCTTCAATGGATATAATCGGATACTTTTTAACCCAGTTATTCCAGTAATCGACCATTTGTCCAGGCGTTAGTTTATCCCCTGTAGATTTATGTAGGTGATAAACATTTTCGTCTGCAAGAAAATACTCAGAAGCAGCAGGATCAAGTGAGAGGAAAACATCAACGCCAGGTTTATAACCTGCTTTTTCAATTGCCTGAAGGATCACTTGGATTGCTTCTTCATTAGATTTGAGATTTGGTGCAAAACCGCCTTCATCACCAACATTGGTAGAATAGCCTTGTTTTTTAAGCACAGATTTCAAATGATGGAAAATTTCAGCTCCCATACGAATGGCGTGTGAAAAATTCTCGGCGCCAACAGGCATAATCATAAATTCCTGAAAGTCGATGCTATTGTCGGCATGTGAACCACCATTTATGATGTTCATCATAGGAATTGGCAGGGTATTGGCATTTGTGCCACCAATATAACGAAATAAAGGCTGATTGGTTTCCATGGCCGCAGCATGTGCTACAGCAAGTGAAACACCAAGGATAGCATTTGCACCGAGTTTAGCTTTATTTGGCGTACCATCAAGCTCGATTAATTTCTGGTCAATTTCGTTTTGATCGGTAATATAATAACCGTGTAATTCATCAGCAATGATGTTATTGACGTTTTGAACTGCTTTCAGTACACCTTTTCCAAGGTAAGCTGACTCGTCTCCGTCTCTTAGCTCAACGGCTTCGTGAACTCCTGTTGATGCACCAGATGGCACAGCAGCTCTTCCCATAACACCATTTTCTGTTATAACATCAACTTCTACTGTTGGATTACCGCGCGAATCAAGTATTTGACGCGCATGAATGTTTACAATGTGACTCATAATAATATTTTTTTTTCAATGCAAATTTAAGATTTTATGGTATAAAAAAAGGATAAAGTTAGCTAACCTTATCCTAATCTTTATGCAAACGGTTGTTAAGTGCTAAGCTTTCGCTTTGTCATCATCCGTTTTTGTTTCCTCTTCTGTATTTTTTACTTCTGGGGCTTCTTCCACTTTTGTCTCAGCAACAGGAGCAACTGGTTTTTCAGCAACTACTTCCTTATTAGCCGTAGCTTCTGCAGCAGGCGTAGCTTTTTTAGCGCCGCCTCTTCTGCGTGTAGATTTTGCTTTTTTAGGAGCTTTGCTACCGAGTAGATTTTCATTAAAGTCAACCAGCTCAATCATACACATATCAGCGTTGTCACCTAATCTGTTTCCAAGCTTAATAATTCTGGTATAGCCACCGGGTCTATCCGCTACTTTTACAGAAATATCTCTAAAGAGTTCATTTACAGCAAACTTATTCTGTAATTGTCTGAACACCATACGCCTTGAGTGTGTTGAATCAGTTTTTGATCTGGTGATCAATGGCTCAACATAAACGCGCAAGGCTTTTGCTTTAGCAACAGTGGTAGTGATCCTTTTGTGGAGGATCAGTGATGCGGCCATATTCGACAACATCGCTTTTCTGTGCGAACTGGTTCTGCTTAAATGATTGAATTTTTTATTATGTCTCATCTCTCTTATTCCTTATCTAATTTGTATTTGCTGATATTCATTCCAAACTCAAGGCCTTTAGCTTTTACCAGTTCTTCCAATTCAGTGAGGGATTTTTTACCAAAATTGCGGAACTTAAGCAGGTCATTTTTGTTGAAAGCAACCAGTTCGCCCAATGATTCAACGTCAGCAGCTTTGAGGCAATTGAGTGCCCGCACTGAGAGGTCGAGATCAACAAGCTTTGTTTTAAGTAATTGTCTGATATGTAGCGAGCTTTCATCAAATTCTTCACTTACAGATTTTTCTTCCGTATCAACGGAAATTTTCTCGTCAGAGAAAAGCATAAAGTGATGAATCAAGATTTTTGCTGCTTCCTTAAGTGCATCTTTAGGATGAACCGAACCATCGGTTTCAACATCGATAACTAATTTTTCGTAGTCAGTTTTTTGCTCCACGCGGAAGTTATCAATGTGAAATTTCACATTCTTAATAGGCGTATGGATAGAGTCGATAGCAATTGTATCGACTGCAGCATTTGCTACTTTGTTTTCTTCAGCAGGCACATAACCACGGCCTTTGTTTACCGTGATTTCCATGCTCAGTTTCACAGATGGATCCATATTACAAACCACCATTTCAGGATTTAACACCTGAAAAACAGAAAGAAATTTATTGAAATCGCCGGCCTTAAATTGTTCTTGGTCGCCAATAACGATATTAACTTTTTCCGAATTTTCGGAAGTGATTTGTTGTTTGAATCTAACTTTTTTGAGGTTGAGCACGATATCGGCTACATCTTCAACAACTCCCTCGATGGATGAAAACTCATGCAATACACCTTCAATGCGAATAGAGGTGATTGCAAAGCCTTCTAATGAGGAGAGTAGAATTCTCCTTAAAGAGTTACCTATTGTGATACCGAAACCTGGTTCAAGTGGACGAAATTCGAAAGAGCCTTTGTATTCGTTCGAATCGACCATGATAACCTTTTCGGGTTTTTGAAACGCTAAAATTGCCATAATAAAGGTTTAGTGTTTGATAGAATATGCTACCAGGTTATTAATTCAGGATTATTTCGAATACAACTCAACGATAAGTTGTTCTTTGACTGTTTCAGGAATATCTTCACGTGAAGGATAGCCCATAAATTTCCCAAGCATTTTCTCACCGTCCCATTCGAGCCATGAGTAGCGACTTCCGCGGCCTTCAAGCGAATAAGTAATTGCCTCAAGACTTTTGGATTTTTCTCTCACACCAACAATATCTCCTTCTTTGAGAAGATAAGATGAAATGCTCACAACATCACCATTAACAGTGATATGTCTGTGGCTCACAAGCTGACGGGCAGCAGCGCGTGTAGGTGCAATACCTAGACGATAAACTGTATTGTCGAGACGTGATTCAATAAGCTGAAGCAAAATTGTACCTGTAACACCACTCTTTTGGCTTGCTTTTTCAAACAAGTTCCTAAATTGTTTTTCCAGAATACCATAAGTGTATTTAGCTTTTTGTTTCTCCTGAAGCTGCATACCATATTCTGATTGTTTCTTTCTGCGCCTTGAGCTTCCATGTTGTCCCGGAGGATAATTTTTCTTCTCGTAAGCTTTATCTGCTCCAAAAATCGGTTCACCGAATTTTCTAGCAATTTTTGATTTTGGACCTATATACCTAGCCATTATCTTTTCTTTTAATTTGTTAATAAGTGATTAAACTCTCCTGCGTTTAGGAGGGCGACATCCGTTGTGAGGAAGTGGAGTAACATCAACGATTTCTGTTACTTCGATACCTGATGAGTGGATTGAACGAATTGCAGATTCACGTCCTGCACCAGGTCCTTTAACGTAAACTTTCACTTTTCTTAACCCCAGGTCGTAGGCGGTTTTGGAACAATCTTCTGCTGCCATTTGAGCTGCATAAGGGGTATTCTTTTTTGAACCTCTAAAACCCATCTTTCCGGCTGATGCCCAGGAAATTACCTGTCCTTCATTGTTTGTCAAAGAAATGATAATATTGTTGAAAGAGGCTTTGACAAATGCTTTGCCAAGGGCTTCAATCTTCACTACACGCTTCTTTGTCGCTTTCGTGCTTTTTGCCATTTTACTTTTACTTATTCAGTGATTTTATATGATCCGACTACCTTTTATTTAGTAGCCTTCTTTTTGTTTGCAACAGTTTTCTTACGTCCTTTTCTGGTACGTGCGTTATTTTTTGTGCTCTGACCGCGTAAGGGCAGTCCTAAACGATGGCGGATTCCACGGTAACAACCGATGTCCATTAATCGTTTAATGTTAATCTGAACTTCACTACGCAATTCGCCCTCTACCTTGTAATTGTCGCCAATTACAGTACGAACATTATTTTGCTCATCGTCTGTCCAGTCTTCTACTTTTTTACTAAAATCGATACCCGCTTCGGTTAAAATCTTTTGTGAAAGATTTCTGCCAATACCAAAAATATAGGTTAAGGCAATTTCACCACGTTTGTTGTTCGGGATATCGACACCTGCAATTCTAGCCATATCTGTTTAATTAAATATTCTACTTTAGGTTTAACCCTGACGTTGTTTAAACTTCGGGTTTTTTTTGTTAATCACATACAATCTACCTTTTCGGCGCACAATTTTGCACTCTGCAGATCTTTTCTTAATGGATGCTCTGACTTTCATTTTTCTAGTGTTTCAGTTTGGGAAACCCAAATTATTTTATTGTTACTCTGATTACTTATATCGAAAAGTGATTCGGCCTTTGGTCAAATCGTAAGGCGACATCTCAAGTTTAACACGGTCGCCAGGTAATATCTTGATATAATGCATACGCATCTTACCTGAGATATGTGCTGTAATAACATGTCCGTTTTCCAACTCGACACGAAACATTGCGTTACCCAACGATTCAACTACTGTACCATCCTGTTCGATTGACATTTGTTTAGCCATATCTGCTTCTATTTTTTGTTCAACACTTCTTCAATGTACGAAAATGTTGAAAGAATGTCTGCTTTGCCTTTGCGAATTACCACATCATGTTCAAAGTGAGCGGAGGGTTTTCCGTCAATTGTTCTGATGGTCCAGCCATCAGCCTCTTGCTTTACTCCCCTACTCCCAAGATTAATCATGGGTTCTATAGCTAAAGTCATATTTTCCTTCAACTTAACACCGGATCCTTTGCGACCATAATTAGGCACCTCGGGTTTTTCATGCAATTTTCTACCAACTCCATGACCAACCAATTCGCGCACCACACCATAACCAAAACCTTCGGAATAGCTTTGAATAGCATTACCTATATCACCTGTACGGTTTCCCACTACAGCTTGTTCTATTCCAAGATAAAGAGAAGCCTTGGTACGTTCCAATAGCTGCTGAAGTTCGGAAGATATTTCGCCTACAGCAAAAGTGTAAGCCGAATCACCATAAAATCCGTTTTTTAAAACTCCACAATCAATCGAAACAATATCGCCTTCCTTCAGCACCTGATTACCTGGTATTCCGTGCACGACCTGATCGTTGACCGAAATACACAAGGAACCTGGAAATCCGCCATATCCCTTAAATCCGGGCACGGCACCGTGGTCTTTAATAAAGGCTTCGGCTATAGCATCGAGCTCAATGGTTTTTATACCAGGAGCCACGTGCTTGGCCACCTCGGCCAGTGTTTTTCCAACAAGCAAAGAACTCTCGCGTTGTATTTCTATTTCCTCTTCAGTTTTAATATGAATCATTCTGATCGGAAATTTTATCCCATATTCATTGCAGATGCACGTCCTTTGATACGACCCGATTTAGTGAGGCCGTCATAATGACGCATCAGCAAATAACTTTCAATTTGTTGCAATGTATCCAAAACAACACCAACCAAAATAAGCAATGAAGTACCTCCGTAGAATTGCGCAAATGCTGTACTAACACCTAATTGCGAAACAATAGCAGGCAAAATAGCTACTAATCCCAAGAAAATAGATCCGGGAAGTGTAATACGCGACATCACGTTATCAAGGTATTCGGCTGTTTTCTTTCCTGGTTTTACACCGGGAATAAAGCCACCATTTTTCTTCATATCCTCTGCCATCTGATTTGGGTTAATTGTTACCGCAGTATAAAAATACGTGAACAATATAATCAGAATGAAAAAGGTGAGATTATAATAGAGGCCGTTGATATCGGTAAATGCAGCAGCAATTCCCGACAAGCTCTCTGAGCTGGTAAATCCAACAAGTGTAATAGGCAGGAACATAATTGCCTGGGCAAAGATGATTGGCATAACGCCAGCTGCATTCACTTTTAGTGGGATATACTGTCTCACTCCGCCATATTGACGATTTCCAACAATTCTTTTGGCATATTGCACCGGCACTTTGCGTGTTCCTTGAACCAACAATATAGTCAGTAGGATCACGAATACCAGCACTGCAATTTCAACAAGGAAATAAACCAAGCCACCACCTTTCTGTTCCAATCTGCTAAAGAACTCACCAAAGAGTGCAAAAGGCAGGTTAGCAATAATTCCAATCATAATGATGAGTGAGATACCATTACCGATTCCTTTATCAGTAATTTTCTCACCGAGCCACATCACAAATAAGGTTCCAGCAATCAAGATAACTGTTGAAGAAAACCAGAAAAATGCGGATGGACTGGTAATGTTAGGATCGAATGGTGTAATGGCTTCGGCAGGCAACTGCGAGATCATATTAGCGATATAACCAGGAGCCTGCAGTGCTACGATAGCTACTGTAAGGTAACGGGTAATCTGATTGATCTTGCGGCGTCCGCTCTCTCCTTCGCGTTGCAGGCGTTGAAAATAAGGAATAGCCATTCCAAGCAACTGAATCACGATGGATGCAGAGATGTAAGGCATAATTCCCAACGCAAAAATGGATGCATTGGAAAATGCACCACCTGAGAACATATTGAGAAGCCCTAGCAAACCACCACTGGCTTGGCTTTGTAAATTAGCCAGCATATTTGGATCAACGCCAGGGATAACAATATATGATCCCAAGCGATAGATTAAAATAATTGCCAAAGTGTAGAGTATGCGTTTACGCAGCTCTTCAATTTTGTTAATATTTCTGAGTGTTTCGAATAATTTTTTCATTCAGCTCAAATTTTTTCTGCGGTACCTCCTGCAGCTTCGATTGCAGCGATAGCGGCAGCAGAGAATGCATGTGCTTTAACATCCAATTTAGCTTTCAACTCACCGTTAGCAAGAACTTTTACTTTTTCTCTCTTAGTAACAAGGTGATGTTCAACCAAAAAAGCAACGTCAATTGCTGTAACGTTATGCTTTTCTGCTAGCAATTCGAGTGTTTCCACATTAACAGCGGTAAACTCTTTGCGGTTGATGTTTTTAAAACCAAACTTAGGTAAGCGTCGTGCCAAAGGCATTTGGCCACCTTCATGTCCTAATTTTTTTGAATATCCTGAGCGTGATCCAGCTCCATTGTGTCCACGAGTTGAGGTACCACCAAAACCAGATCCTTGGCCACGGCCAATTCTTTTTCTGTTTTTTACAGCACCTTTTGCCGGTTTGAGATTACTTAAATCCATTGTATGATGTAATTTCCTGTTTTCAAAAATTATAATTCTTCCACCCTCAGCAGGTGTTTCACTTTGTCAACCATACCAGCTACTGCAGGAGACAATTCTACTTCTAGCGTTTGGTTAAGGCGTCTGAATCCTAAAGCAGTAAGTGTATCTTTTTGCTTCTGAGTACGGCCTATACCACTTTTAATCTGTGTTATTTTAGCTTTTTTCATATTCTGCATCTTATCCGTTAAACACCGTATCCAAATCAACACCTCTGAGTTCGGCAATGCTGTATGCATCACGCAGTTTTGAGAGTGCATCGAAAGTTGCTTTTACTACAGAGTGAGGGTTTGATGAGCCTTTTGACTTAGCTAAAACATCAGTAACACCTACACTTTCAAGTACAGCGCGCATAGCACCACCAGCGATTACACCTGTACCTGCCGATGCTGGTTTGATATAAACGAGTGCACCGCTATATTTGCCATATTGGTCATGTGGCAACGTACCTTTAAGCACGGGAACCTTAATCAGGTTTTTCTTGGCATCATCAATACCTTTAGCTATGGCAGAAGTTACCTCTTTGGCTTTACCAAGGCCATATCCTACAACACCATTCTCGTTACCTACAACCACAATTGCTGAGAAGCTAAATGTGCGTCCCCCTTTGGTTACTTTAGTAACACGTTGAATGCTGACCAACCGATCTTTAAACTCGATTTCGCTGGATTTTACTCTTTTTGTATTTACGTCTGACATAGTTTTTTAGAATTTTAATCCTCCATTACGGGCAGCATCTGCCAACGACTTAATTCTTCCATGATACAAATAACCACCACGATCGAAAACTACAGTTTCTATTCCGGCAGCTTTTGCTTTTTCGGCCACTAATTTTCCAACCAGTTGCGCCTGTTCAATTTTTGGAACGCTCTTATCAGCAATGCTTTCATCGCGTGAGCTTACACCAAGCAAGGTTTTACCTGCTTCGTCATCAATAAGCTGAACGTATATTTGTTTATTACTTCTATAAACAGACATCCTCGGACGTTGGGCTGTGCCACTAACGATTTTCCGAATTCTGTTACGGATACTGCTTCGTCTTTGTTCTTTTTTATTCTTTATTGCCATTTCAAATGGATATTAAATGCTTAAATATACACAATTAACTAGCCTATTTTCCAGCTGTTTTACCAGCTTTTCTTCTAAGCACTTCACCCTGGAAGCGAATACCTTTACCTTTATACGGTTCAGGTTTACGCAATGAACGAATTTTTGCGGCTACTTGTCCGAGCAATTGTTTATCATGCGAACGCATTTTCAGGATAGGGTTTTTACCCCTTTCCGTGATGGTTTCCAATTTGATTTCTTCTGGAATTTCAAAGATGACGTTGTGAGAGTATCCTAATGCCATTTCCAGAACTTGTCCTTTAGCTTCGGCTTTATACCCTACGCCAACAAATTCCTGAATAACTTCAAAACCTTCTGAGACACCTTTGACCATGTTTTGGATCAGCGCTCTGTAGAGACCATGTTTTGCACGGTGATCGATAGCCTCAGACTGACGGTCGAGTACGATCTGGTTTTCCTCTACTTTTACGCTGACAGCTTCGTCGAGCTGTTGCTTCAATTCGCCCAGTTTTCCTTTTACGGTAACCAATTGGCCATCAATTTTGATGTCAACACCAGCTGGAATTTCAATGGGCAATTTACCTATTCTTGACATTGATCTGTTCTCCTTCTAATTAACTAATATTACACAACACTTCACCGCCAATATGCAGTTTACGTGCTTCCTTATCACTCATAATCCCCTGTGAGGTAGATATTATAGCAATACCTAGACCATTCATTACGCGCGGCAGTTTTTCGGCGTGCACGTATTTTCTAAGGCCAGGACGCGAAACACGCTCAAGAGTGGTAAGTGCCGGCATTTTAGAAACAGGATGATATTTTAAAGCTATCTTAACGACACCTTGTTTGTCATCGTCTTCAAATTTATAATTAAGGATATATCCTTTTTCGAAGAGGATTTTTGTTAAAGCCTTCTTCACGTTGGAAGCGGGGATTTCAACAACTCTGTGTTTTGCCATCACACCATTACGAATGCGTGTCAAATAATCTGCTATCGGGTCAGTATTCATTTTATGCTACTTCAAATTTTAATAATCTACCAACTTGCTTTTTTCACACCAGGGATAAGGCCTTTAAGTGCCATTTCCCGGAAATTAATACGTGAAATGCCAAACTGCCTCATATAGCCTTTGGGTCTGCCCGTAAGTTGACAACGGTTATGCAGGCGCACCGGTGAAGCATTTTTAGGAAGCTTCTGCAGACCTTCGTAGTCACCAGCAGCTTTAAGGGCTTCACGTTTGGCAGCATATTTGGCTACCATTTTTTGTCTTTTACGCTCACGCGCTTTCATTGACTCTTTTGCCATGCTCTATGATTTTTTTTGATTTTTAAACGGAAGTCCAAAACCTTTGAGCAATGCTAATGCTTCTTTATCAGTTTTGGCTGTCGTAACAAAAGTGATGTCCATTCCATTCATACGATTTACTTTATCGATATCAATTTCTGGGAAAATAATTTGCTCGGTAATACCGAAGCTATAATTTCCACGGCCATCAAAACCTTTGTCGCTGATACCACGAAAGTCTCTTACACGAGGCAGCGCCACTGCAACGAGTCTTTCGAGGAACTCGTACATTTTGTCTGCACGCAAGGTAACACGCACCCCAATAGGGCTGCCTTTACGAAGCTTAAAGTTAGAAACGTCGCGTTTCGAAATGGTAGGAACGGCTTTTTGACCGGTAATAGAAGTCATTTCTTCAATACCATAGTCAATCAGTTTTTTATCGGTCAATGCTGCGCCGATACCCTGATTGAGTGAAATTTTCACAAGCCGTGGAACCTCCATAACCGAAGAGTAATTGAATTCTTTCATCAATGAAGGCACGATTTCACTCTTATACTGCTCTCTTAATCTGGGCTGATAGATCATTACTTAATTACCTCCCCTGTCTTTTTTAAATAACGTACTGATTTTCCTGTCTTATCATCTGCTTTGCGACCAATACGAGAAGGCTTACCGCTTTTATCGGCAATTTTAAGGTTTGAAACATGCACTGCTGCTTCTTGTTTCAAAATTCCGCCTTTTGGGTTTTCAGTATTTGGTTTGGTATGCTTGGAAACCAGATTGACACCTTCTACAATGGCTCTCTGCTTTTCCACATTTACCATAAGCACCTTCCCCTGCTCACCCTTATGGTCGCCGGCAATAACAATTACGTTGTCGCCTTTTTTTATGTGTAATTTTGTCATAATACTTCGTATTTTATATTTGTTAGAGCACTTCAGGTGCCAGCGAAACAATTTTCATGTATTGCTTTTCCCTCAGTTCACGTGCTACAGGCCCAAAGATACGTGTGCCCAACATTTCACCGGTAGTGCCCAGCAAAACTACGGCATTATCTTCAAAACGAATGTATGAACCATCGTTTCTTCTGGTTTCTTTCTTGGTGCGGACAACAACAGCCTTTACTACGGCACCTTTTTTCACGTTGCCACTTGGCAGGGCATGTTTTACGGTGGCCACAATCTGATCTCCTATGCGGGCATATCGTTTTCCTGTTCCACCTAATACGCGAATGCAAAGTACTTCTTTGGCACCGCTGTTGTCTGCTACTGATAGTCTAGATTCTTGCTGTATCATATTACTTCGCCCTTTCGATTATTTCAACTAATCTCCAACATTTATTTTTACTCAACGGACGCGTTTCCATAATACGTACTGTATCACCTATGTTACAGTCGTTTTTTTCGTCGTGAGCCATA
>CAZOEV010000030.1:0-11083 GCA_964578915.1 uncultured Lentimicrobiaceae bacterium | reverse complement strand
TGTTTTTAATCAAAATTTATCCCACAATATAAGTATTTAGCTGGACACCTCAATAGATGTTTAAGTTTGTTTTATTAAAATGCACTTTTGCTAATTCAAATACACTTTCAAAATTATTTTCCATTTTGTATAAAAAACTCAAACTATGATTGTCAGGTTCCCAATGATCGTCAAGTGGTTCACCATTATTGTCAACTCTCAAATGTCTATAGGGAAAATTCGGAACTGAGGTTTTTTCAAACCCTATTGCTTCTAATTCAGTAAAAAAGTCATTTGCTTTTTGAGTATTTTCTATCCCAGAAAAAACAACTCTCCCAAACAAAAGATTCTCTGGAATTGGGAAAACGCTATTTATTGCGCTTGAAAATTTTTCATTTGATGGGATTTCTAGAATATATTTTTCATCATCGACAATTAAGTCCGACTTAACTTCAAAATCATAAGTTTTTAGAGTTATTGAATAATTATCAGCATTCAACAAGTTGTCTGGAATAAACAAGTTTCCTTTTGGTCTGCATAAAGAATCATTTCCAGTTGGAGTTGGGAATTTCTGACACTTCCCTTTATCCAATTTGTCAATGAGGGAAATAATTATATCCTTTCCTTCTATTTTATAGTCGAAAACTAATTCAAAAGAATTTTCAAATTCCATTGTTTCATAGAATTCAAACCTTAACCTCCTTCCACCTTCTCCAAAAACTTCATGGTCCCAGTATAATGCTAACCCTTCAACTTTGTCATCAGAATCAATTTTAAGTTCTTCTTTATCACATCCAAATATTAGTAAAGCCAATATTAAAATAAGAATTTGTCTTTTCATGATTATCTTAGTTTTTTGTCTTTTCTGAAATAAGCTTTAACTGTGGCACAAAGCTGCCCAGAAACCAGAGATGCCCAAAATGACACAAAGACTATACCAGAAAGATCGCAACACAAATCTTTATTACTTTTCATGTGTTGAGTGCATAAAATCAAAGCGATTTTCGGAGAGTGACCCCGACAGATATGACTAAATGGTGTGCTGGAGAGCTGTTGAAATGCGCACCGAGCCAACTCTGAAGTTTGCCATTTGACGCCACCTTAATTTATTCTTACCCAATGGAGATATTCAAATGTTTACCCAAGCCAATTTCAATCAATTTATAATACGTTGAAATTTGAATATCACTTTGTCCTCTTTCAATTCTGGATATATAACTTTTTTTTGTTCCTGTTCTTTGTGCTAATTCGTCTTGAGTTATCATTGCTTCATTTCTCGCCTCTTTAAGCATAATTCCAAGCCTGAAAGCTAAAGAATCTGCATCATATTTATCTCTGGAAGCTGTTCCTTTCTCTCCGTATTTTTCTTTTAAAAGATCCTCAAAATCTGTTATATTTTTCATTTTATTTTCCTCCATATTTCTCGTTCATGTATTCTTTTTTTAGTTTCTCTGCCATTTTGATTTCCTTTCGTGGCGTTTTCTGAGATTTTTTAATGAAACAATTCGTCAGAACAATTAATTCACCTTTGTCAAAAAAGCAAAGAACTCTAATACTCTTAAAAGTTGTGGTTATGCGTATTTCATAAATTCCACTTGTATTCTCTAGGCTTTTAAAGAATTTTTTTGGAACTTGCTTTTCAAATCTCACCAAGTCAAAAACGTATTCAATTTTTACTTGAACTTTAACTTCTTGTGATTTATAAAAATCAATGAAGTAATCTTTGTAGGCAATTATTCTCCTAATCATTTTACAAAGTTAACTAATTAGTTTACCCGATTACAATTTTCGTAAATTTTTTTTCAAACTGAAAACGCGATCTTACTCTTGTTGAGTACAGGCTGATAAGTTACCAACAATTAAGTTATCAGCACCTTCCGCAACATTTCTAGTGCTGTGAGCGCCGAGCGGCGGATGGTTCGGCCACGGTGCTCGCCAAAATGAAAGCGTTCTGAAACAACAAAATCAGAGCCAGCTAACGCTATCCAGACTGTTCCAACAGTTTTTTCTTCTGTGCCGCCATCCGGGCCGGCAATTCCACTTGTCGCCAAGGCGTAATTCGTATTCAACTTTTGTCTTATTCCTTTCGCCATTTGCTCAACAACTTCCTGGCTTACAGCACCATGTTGCGTTAAATCTAGCGATGAAACGCCCAAAAAATCAGTTTTTACTTGATTTTCATAAGCTACCACACTTCCTTTATAATAGGCTGAACTGCCGGCAATACTGGTAATCAGATGCGCGATATAACCACCAGTGCAACTTTCGGCTGTGGCCAAACTGGCTTTTTTATCGCGTAATAAATCACCCACCACTTTTTCAAGCAACTGGTCATCATATCCAAAAATTAGCTCAGGAATAAGTGCGATCAGTTTCTGCGTCTCATTATCAAGTGTTTGCTGCAATAACTGCTGGTCAGCATGTCTTCCGCTGAGGCGCAAACGCACAATGCCCGGCTGCGGCAAATAGGCCAGCTTCATAAAAGGTGGTAGGGCATTTTCCCAATCACTGATTTTATCGGCCAAAAAAGACTCCCCCACTCCGCTTGTCATAATAGTTTTGCGCGCGTAAAACATTTCTTTATACAAAGCCTGCATGCGCGGAAGCACCTCATGCTCAAACATTTGCTTCATCTCAAATGGCACGCCGGGCATAGAAACCACGACGCCTCCCTCCTTTTCAAACCACATTCCGGCAGCAGTGCCATTGCTGTTAGGTATTGGCGTACAAGATTTTGGAAGCATGGCCTGCTGCTTATTACGCTCAGTGAGCAAAAACCCACGCCGCTTAAACAAGGCCTCCACACTTTTATAAGTGGGTTCGTGAAATGCCAGTTCGGTATTGAAATAATCGCACAAAGCCGGCTTAGTAAGGTCGTCAGCTGTTGGCCCCAATCCGCCGGTTAGCAGCACAAATTGCGCCTGTTTAAGTGCCTCATCAATAGCCTGATGCAGCTCCTGCTTATCGTCGCCAATGGTAGTAATTTTGTGTAAGTCGATACCGCTTGCACTCAATATTTCAGCCATCCAAGATGCGTTGGTGTTCACAACTTGTCCAATCAAAAGCTCATCTCCAATGGAAATAATTTCAGCTTTTCCCGCTTGTTTATTTGTCATTAAAAGTTAAAATTGATAGTAGGAAAATCCCAAATCTTTTGGAATAATAGACATTACAGGCACTTCACTCTGGCGCAAAATTTGTTGCGCTGCCGATCCGATAAAAAACTCAATCAGTCGATTTTCCTGTTGTGTCATAATAATGATGAGGTCGATATCATTTTCGTCGTGCGCATAGTCGAGAATAGCTGGAACCATCGCTTGCTGCGAGTTTCCTGTTTCTAATAGCTGGGCAGAGCAAAGTACACCAGCATCTTTTATAAATTGCTGAACTTGCTTTAGCTGACCCATCAACTGCTGTTTAATTTCCGTAGCATCCTGTTCCCAAAGGATAGAAATCACTTTGACGGAAGCTCCAAAAAGCTTCGCCATCGAGATAGCATAAGTTACTTTTTGGCGTGTATCTTTGGTAAGATCAAGCGGCAGTAATATGCTTCGGCAACCATTAAAATGCCTCTTTCCATTGAAAGCAATCACCGGCACTTTTGATTGTCTAATAACTTTGGAAGTGTTTGAGCCAAGCATATTACGAGCCGGATCATCAGATTTTACGGCATCGTTGGTGCCCATCAAAATAAAGCGACTGTTATTGTTTTCAGCCACTTCGAGGATTTTAGCATGCACCTTGCCTTTTTTAACGATAGGTGACACCTTCACAGTAGTAGCCCGACTCACATCAGCAGCTAACGCTTCCATCTTTCGATTGATGTCTTCGGCAATTTGCTGTTTTTGTTCATTGGAAAACAGGCTGTTCAAAAAATCTTTCTCCTCCTGCACATAAAGCAGCACAATATCGTACTGCAGCAGCCGCGCCAGGTTGTATGATTGCTGCAAAGCTACAAGCGATTGCTCATTGAAATCGACCGGCACCAGCAGTGTGTATTGTTTATCCGACATGATAAATATTGTTTATTACCTTTGCAAAATTATCCTTTTCATTGAATTAACCAAGAAAAACACTTATGAATCGAATTCCCGAATCGCAACTCGTGCTTGCGAAAGATGGCAGCGTTTATCATTTGAGGTTGCAACCACATCAACTTGCTGATGATATTATTTTAGTGGGCGATCCCAACCGTGTGGCCTTGGTTTCTTCGTTTTTTGATAAGATAGAACATCAGGTGAGCAACCGTGAACTAACTACGCATACAGGCATTTACAAAGGCAAACGCATCTCGGCTGTGTCAACGGGAATGGGCACCGATAACATCGATATTGTGATCAATGAATTGGATGCGCTGGCCAATATCGATTTAAAAAACAGAACAGTAAACAAAGAATTAAAAAGTTTGAACCTGATTAGGCTGGGAACTTCCGGTGCTTTGCAGGCCGATATTCCGGTAGGCGATAGTTTTGTTGCGGGACAATATGCGCTGGGACTGGATGGCCTGATACATTTTTATGGTGGCGCTGATAGCGTTATCGAACAAGATTTCACCAAGGCTTTTATTGCAGAGACCCGCTGGCCGGAAAATTTTCCAACACCCTATATCGTGAAAGCTTCTGAAACGCTGCTGAAGAAACTCGGCGACGGATGCTATCACGGAACCACAGCCACCTCACCTGGATTTTATGCGCCACAAGGCCGCTCCCTGCGCTTGAAACTTGCTAAGCAAGACATGAATCACCAGATCGAAAACTTTGCCTACAAGCAAAACCGTATCACCAATTTCGAGATGGAATCGTCAGCATTATATGGCCTGAGCCGGCTGATGGGACACCACGCCCTAACCATCTGCGTGATTATCGCCAACCGTGTTACCGAAAAATTCTCGGATAACTACCAACCTTATATCAAAAAGCTGATACATCAAACCCTGGATCGACTGGCAGAGTAAGGCTTTGGTTTTCTTTGAAGTTTTACAAATTTCTAATCTGACAAAGTCGGAAATACATTTCATCACAATACTAATTAATTTAAACGCAGTATAAACAGCGTTTAAATGGTGTTTATATACTACATGAAGAGGAAAGAACAAAGGAAAAGGTAGCCTGACACAATTTCTGAGCACTCCCGCACTTTTCTGAATAGACTCCTAGGTCATTTTGGAAAATTAGCAGACCGAAGAGAGAAACGGACAAACCGAAGGAACAATCGCACAGACCGAAGAGAGAAACGAACAGACCGAAGAGAGAAACGGACAGACCGAAGGGAGAAACGAACAGACCGAAGGGAGAAACGAACAGACCGAAGGGAAAATCGCACAGACCGAAGGGAGAAACGAACAGACCGAAGGGAGAAACGAACAGACCGAAGGAAGAAACGGACAGACCGAAGGGAGAAACGAACAGACCGAAGAGAGAAACGAACAGACCGAAGAGAGAAACGGACAGACCCAAGAGAGAAACGAACAGACCGAAGGGAGAAATGTTAAGGAAATGTTAAAATTCTTCAGGAGAAACAAAAAAACATTGAAAACATTCACTAATTGCACTACCTGACCTTGCAGTGGTTATTTAGAAATAGTCTAAATTTATATTTAGATTAATCCTTTATCATTATTTCATTACATTTACAGCCTTAATCAACCGTAACCTGTCGTAGTAAAGCAACTTTGCATTGTGATTTTATGGGGAGAATCACAAGTAATACTGGAATAGCTATGAAAAGTTTTTTACACCAAGACCCAGCTGAAGGCAAGTTTCAAAAGCGTTTTAGCTATATTCGCTTGAAGAAGGCTTTGAATATTCTTGCTTCTTTTCTATTCCAAAATCATCCACAACAAGTCCATTCCGGACTGAAAAAACTCTTTTCAGCTCACTATATAATTTCAGCTCTTTCGCAGCACCTTACTTCCTTAAGGACGATGTCTGCAATAGTTACCCCAATCTTATTTTATACTTGCCCCATCCATTAAACACCATAAAATCATGAATATCAAGCTTATCAGCATTTTAGCCTTTAGCCTGCTTTTTACAGGCCTGTTTTGCAATGCACAGCAACAAAGCTTTGCCAACCTCCACCCCGATTCCGTAATGCATCAAAACCCGCGCATGGCGCAGATGATGTTTGAGCCGGGAGAGGTTTTAGTTCGCTTTGCAGATGAGGTTCAAATCAACATCAACAAAGCAAATGGATTTGTCAAAACCAGTGTCGCTTCCATTGACGCACTTTTTGAAACCTATCAGGTAAGCGAAGCTGAACAATTGTTTCCAGGAGCAGTGCAAAAATCAGAAAAAAAGTTTATCACTACCTTTAGCGGAGAGGTAATTGAGGTGCCAAATTTGCATAATATCTATAAGTTAAAATTCGATAGTGAGCAACAAAATGTTGATGAAATAATATCCGAATTAAGCACTAATAAAGAAATTATTTATGCCGAACCAAACTCACATTATATGGCAATTGGGAATGATGTACAGGATGCCGCAGATCAAATACCAGCTTTGAATCAAGAAGACGCATTAAATGCTGGAAATAAGAACTATAATAAATCAGCCATTTCAGTCAACGACCCCTTTTACAATCAACAAGGCTATATTTCAGCTATAAAGGCTGATTCTGCCTGGAGTGTTACCACGGGTGATTCTACTGAAATAATTGCAATTCTTGATACAGGTATTGATTGGTTGCATCCAGACTTAATGAATAAAATCTGGGTTAATGAAAATGAGCAGGAAAACTATCAAGATAGCGACGGAAATGGGTTTGCTGATGATATAAGAGGGTGGGATTTTATTAATAATCGCAACAACCCGATGGACGATAACGGACATGGAACGCATGTAGCCGGAATTGCAGGTGCTGAAACAAATAACGGCATAGGCATTGCAGGAATTAGTTGGAAGGCACGCCTTATGCCCGTAAAAGTTTTCAGCAGTAATGGATATGGTGATGCAGGAACTATTTCACAGGGAATAATTTATGCCGCCGCCAATGGCGCTACTATTATCAATATGAGCTTTGGAGGCTACCATCGTTCGTTTACAATGGAAAACGCCCTATTAAATGCCTACCTTACAGCAGACCTTGTAGCTGGTTCAGGAAATGATGGACTGAGCATTTATGATAGAAAAGATGATACGCCTGCAGTATTCTATCCTGCTGCCTTACCTATTGTATTGGGTGTGCAGGCTAATGCAAGTTTCTCAAATTTTGACCCAGATGGTCCCATATTTTCAACTACACTGGATGGTTTAAACTATGAACTCATAGCACCGGGGAGTGCAATAAGCACCTATTTGAATGGGTCGTATCGCAACCTCTCTGGCACTTCAATGGCTACACCAATAGTAGCGGGAGCTATAGCACTATACAAAGCAGCACATCCCGAGAAAAATAAAGAAGAGCTTTGGGGTGACCTAATACATTTTTCACATGACATTATCGATATTTATGAATCAATAACCAATGAATCAAAATTCCCGGTTCTGGATATAAAGGCGGTTCAAATTTCAGATACTTTGGCAGGCAACAATGGTGATGGCTTTTATAATGCCGGTGAAACAATATTGATAAATGCAATGATCCGAAACACTTTTGGCTATGCTGATAGTGTTTATATCAAATTGCAATATAATGAATATGAAAACCCTGATGATGTTACTTTTATTTCTGATAGTGCTTATCTGGGTAGCATAAGCACCTACGCCTCCAAAAGTAATTATAGCAATCCCTTTCAGGTTCTTATTAACCCACTCATTAGCAATGACAAACTGGTTACATTGGATTTATTAATGAAAAACAAGGGTGATACGATTGAGTATATACAACAAATACAATTTAGGGTATATAATGGAACCTATATTTCCGGGTTTATTACAGAAGATATCACCCTGACTCCGGATAAATTATGGATATTTAATAGAAGCACTAGAATAGAAAATGGCGTTACAATGACTGTCAGACCCGGTACGCATGTTGAAATTAATGCAGGCGTAGACAGCAGAGGTATGATTATTTGTGAAGGCACGCAGGATAGCCTTATCTATTTAAAAGGTGGATTTGGTGGAAATGCAAGCTATAAGTTTTGTGATATGAACCTTAAAGGAGGTAGTGTTGTAGGTACAAACATAGATAATTGCACTATATATAATCTCTCAGAAATAAACTGTGATACAGTTAATATGTCAAATATTTCCGATGGTGAAAGTGTCAAAATTTATAATATCCATCGTTTATCTAAATCAAGGTTTTCTAATATACGATTTTATGGTTCAGCTTTTTATGGCGATATTATTCAGTGTACATTTGAAAATATAGTTGAATTTTTTCCAAGCGGATCAATGATAAATTCCGTTTTCGATAACTTAATAAATGGCTATGTTTATGTTTATCCTACAAGACCAGACTTATGGAGTAATTATTTCATGAAACGTATAGAATACCAAGATAATCCAATGATTACGGGTAATTCGTTATTATCCCTAGGGCATATGATGTACTTTTTTCAATCATACGGCGGTTTATCAAGTGTGAATTTGCCTGATAATTATTGGGGTACTGAAAATACTGAAAAGATAGAAGAAAAGTTTTATGACTTTTGGGAAGATGCGGGTAGTCCATTCTTAATTTATGAACCCCGACTCGTCACACCTTCGCCTGAAGCTCCAAGCCATGTTTGGAAAATACTAGTCGATGGTATTGATGCGCAAGATGGCGTTATTGAACCTCTTGGAGTTGGAACTCATAAGTTCGAGGTGTATTTTAATAGGCCAATGGATATATCTTATGATGCCCTCGTAACATTTGGCGTAAGATTTCCTTTTACACAGCATACTGTTAATGATAGTGTTAGCTGGTCAGCAGATAGCACTATTTTTACCACCTACAAAACTTTTGAAATTTATACCGGTGATGGAATCAATCGCATAAGAGTTGCCGATGCAAGAGATACCGATGGATGGGATATACCAGTTGAAGACAACCGCTTCGAAATCCTTGTTGACGCTGCCGGCAGCGCTTCCATAGATTTCACCGCAACACCCGGCATTGGCAAAGTTGCGCTTGAATGGCATGAACCAGATGATTTGCCTACACTTTTAGGATATAATATGTATCGCTTTCATCATATTACAGATACGACTTTTAGTGATACTACACTGGTCAACACAAATCTTGTAAATGATACCCTTTTCACAGATTTTAGTGTGAATCCATTGCAGAAGTACTACTATATGTATAAGATAGTGCGGACAGACTTCACGGAGTCAGATTTTTCAAAAGTGGTGAATGCCACTGTTTTAACCGCCTCACCTGGAGATGCCAATGGTGACCAAAGTGTGAATGTATTGGATATAACCTCTATTGTTGGCTATATACTCAATCAAAACCCACAGCCATTTCTTTCAGAAGCCGCCGATGTTAATGGAGATGGCTTTATAAATCTGCTAGATATTATAGGTGTGGTTAATATCATCATGGGCGACAGCAAACAGCCCCTTTTCAGTGAGCCTGCTTATGCCTACCTCGAACCTGAAACCATTCGCTTTAAAAGTGATGGAACGCTTAGTGGTTTTCAGTTTCAACTGATAGGGCCGCAAATAGATCAGCTTGAGCTCAGGTCGTTACTTCCAGGTTTTGAATATATCAAGTATCTGCATGGCGATACTTTAACAGGCGTGATTTTCAGTCTTGATAACAAACTCATTCCAGAAGGTGAAGTTAACTTGTTTGATATCAAACATCACCCTGGCACATTGGCCTGGGGTCAACTATTCGCCGGCAACAGCAAAGGAGACTATGTTCCTGTTTATAAGGACGCGACCAGCCTGCCAGAGGATTACAGATACAGCTTTGTGCTGTATCCCAATCCGAGTGAGGGGATTGTCAATTTAAAAATGAATCTTCCAGAACGCGCTAATATTCAAATTAACATTTTTAATATTCTTGGCCAAATCGTCTATAACGACAACATCAAAGATGTAGTGCAAGGACAGAGCATCCAAAGTATTTATCTAAACAAGCGCGGTATATTTAAAGGAATTCACTTTATTTCAATAAGTTATGGCGCAAAAGATAAACAAACACCTACTTACCGAAAAGTTGAAAAACTGATTATTAAATAGCTGAAACTGTGGAAAATAACGCAAGGACTCCCTTTTCCATAGCCACAAGTATTGTCAATGGCAATCTCACTGTAAAAGTGCAGGAAATAATAATCATTGCCGGTATCTTTCTCAATCAAATTAGGCAACAAAAACCTCAGTAGTTAGCAGAATGCTAAGAAGAAGTCTAAAAATAGGGTTCGCAATATTGTTCAGCTGCTATATGATTCCCATGGTTCATTCGCAGCATATTTTGCAGTTAGATTCGGTGCAAGGCTTTCCGACATCGTTGGTAAGTGTTGGTATTTCGATTCAAAATGCAACCCCTATTACTTCTTTTCAATTGGATATTCCATTTCCGGAAAGCCTTAGCATAGATCCTAACAGTGTAGTTTTGAATAGCAGCAGAGCCATAGACCATCTTGTGTCAGCAGCAATAATTTCAAATAACACATTGCGCGTCATTTGCTTTTCTTTAAACAACACTCCTTTTGTCGGAAACGCGGGTGAGGTAGCTAGTTTTGAGCTTTTGTTGCCCAACCAGCCAATGGAAGCAATTCTTCCAATTGAGAATGCGCTATTAGTAAACCTAAGCGGCCAAAATGTATTGAATGAAACCAGATCAGGAGCAATCAAAGCCATGGGCGTTCTTGAGGTTGAGATCAATACAGCAACTGATAGTATTTGTTTGGGAACTCAAATCTCTTTAGAGGCACTGGTTACTGGTGGAGGCTGGAATCCGATAATCAGCTGGAGTTCTATCCCAAATGGCTTTAATGAAATGGGTGAAACAGTGAATGATCAGCCCTTGTTTTCAACGAAATACCTGGTTCAAGTAAATGACGGATTTCAGTTAGCTGCAGATAGCACGTCTGTATTTGTTGCAAGTCCACCAGAGGTTGATGCTGGAGCTGATCAGGTAATTTGTTTTGGAGAGCATGTTTTGTTGGCTGCCAATGCAATTGGAGCTGATAGCATTCATTGGTTTGGCGGAAATGGAT
>CAZOEV010000029.1:0-11233 GCA_964578915.1 uncultured Lentimicrobiaceae bacterium | reverse complement strand
GAAAAAATTCCTAAGACTTAACCAACACAATGGCATTGATACATCACTGGTTTTCTATCTGTTTTTCATCGCCTTTGCCGAGCCCACGCCCGCCGCACACACAAGGCCTACGCGCCCAACCCGATGCTGATGAGAAGCTTTGATGGCCTGTCTTCTGACTGAACTATTGCAGGTAGACATGCTTAATCTTGAATATTTTAAAATTGCTATGCTGAAAACTATGCTGAAGTTATGCTTTCGCTTACCACACATGGCAGGCAAGCTCATCAAAGGTGTTGGCTAACGATTGTGATTTTTTCTTGCAGCGAAATTCATAGCATCTTCTTTACGGTCAGTGTTAGTTGTCCTTAAAAAAACTTTATTTGTGCGACAATATAGTTCACGAAAGGTCAGGAGTTCTGAAATTAAAAATGATTGTTGTAACTCCGATTAGCGTCTATTCCTAAAGTCATATTAAGATCAAAATCATTCATAAAAAAAACGCGTTGTGCGGGTCAACTTAGACTTGCACAGCGCGTTAACTATTGGATATTAAAGCTTTATTGGATCACCAATTTGCTTACTTTTCCATATTTATGCGTTCCCATGCGTACAATATAAACGCCAGGCGCTGCATACGACATATCAATTACATAGCTGTATTTACCAGCTGAATAGCGCACTTTATTCTCGATCAAATTAATTCCGAGACTGTTGTGGAGATTTATTACCACCTGATTATCAAGCTTTTCGGTCACGAGTGACACTTCAAATTGTTCACCACCCATTGGCTTGATATTCAAGCTACTATTCATTTCTGGAAGCATTACATTACCGGTTTGTAACACCACATTCACTTTGTAGTCTTCTGTTTCGCCATAATTAGTCGATTCGCAGGCATCATCCGGCACATCGTTGTTCCAATTGGTCTTTACGCGCATAATATGTTCGCCCAACAAAGCACCTTCAGGAATTACTAAGCTAATAGTATCGGTATAGTTACCGCTACCTTGCCCCTCGCCTATTACAAAGTCATCAACTACAATTTCGTCTTGCTCAAAAATAAAATTATCATTGAAGTCAATCCAAACTTTAACGTATTCATTGCCGTAACCGACAGTCATCACTAATTCATTTTCTGAATCCAATTCAATATCTGTACTCATATCGGTAAAATCATTGTAACCCGTTTCTGAACACTCGCTTTCGTTAATAATATCGCGGAGTTCAAAATATGAAATGGCATCACCCGATCCACAATTTGATTCCGGCTCACAATTCGATTTAACTATCGTTACCGTTGTGGTATCATTACTATTGTCTGAATCGTTTTCGAGCTGGGTATAGGCATTAAGTGTGTATTCGCCTATAGCAGAAAAGTTTGCAGGAGTGTAAAAAGCATACTGTTCTGAGCTATTGGCAGCTATGGTATCATTAAATATTTCTGTAGCAATAATGCCATTTAAGTCATAAGACAATTCAAAGTCAAACTGATCTTCAGCACCAAAATTCTGGAGTTTTACCAAAATTGTTTCCTGCTGTGTTAAACCTGTTCCTGATTCGGGGCTTAAAATATCTACAATGCCAATATCATTGGGATATAGATAGGTAATATTGGCAGAAACTGTGTCATTGAGGAGATTTTCGTCGGTTTCAAGTGCTGTAAAAACAGTCAGATAATAGGTTTCTCCAATTTCACCCATATCAGCTGTGGCTTCAAAAGTATAAGTCGCAGTTTCTCCAGGCTCAAGGACTTCAGCATAAGTTTCGGTAATAACATCGCCGCCGGGCAAAAAGTAACCTACTGGAAAATCATTTTGCGCTTCTAAGCCATAGTTAAACAAACCAATTGTGATCTGCTGTTCGTTTGATAGTATTCCGTCAAACGGCTCTATGATTTCTATTGCGCCCAAATCAGCAGGTAAATCTGAACCAATTTTAAAAACACCAACAACATCTGTGCGCTGATTATTTTTAAAGTATTCAGCAATATGCCAAAATGTTTTATCATCAGTAGGATCAACTGTAAGGTGCACATAGTCGGCCAATCTGTTTGAAGGATTATTTGATGTTCCTTGTGCAATCAGGGTTTCATCGACGGTCATTGTACCTAGTGGATCTGAGGCAAAACGACCGGTATAATAAATTGCAATTGATTCTTGCGAACTTACTGTGGTATAAGCCATTCCAATATTTCCCTGACCGTCCATCGCCATACTTCCTGCGAAGGCATCTTTATTGTTGTTGGGTGAAATATAAGTGCCTTCCTGATAAATTTCCCAAGGCTCACCATCACCATATTGACGCATTTCAAACCAGCGAATACCGGCTAATTCAGCCGATGATCCATCAGTATCTACCACAAAATTTAGCAGCGCTGAGTTGTATCCGGGAAATCGTCTATACTGGGTTTGTTGCATCACGGTAGCCTGAAGCACATCAATATTTGGGCCAGAAGGTTGAGGCCTGTTGCTAAAAGAACCGCCATCAAATACAGATATAAAAGGTGTAGTTGGCACTTCAACGGGCTGCGAAATAGTTGAGTTTGCTGGTGTTTCCCAATCCACATTTAATGTCCAGAGTTTGAGGTGATCTTCGGAAACGCCAGTCCAAGCATCGTCTTGCAAATAAACAATCGTTGCATCACCATCCGGAGGAAGCACACCATTTGTTACGTTGAAAAACTGTGGGCTATAGAAGCCTGAAGTGAGGATTCCAGGAAGAGGAAAGCCCAAAAATTGCGGTGTTTCACCAGTTAAAACCTGATCGCGTTCGATAGCAAAAACGCGATTGGTAGAACTGATGTTTGCGGTTACGTAATAGGCATCTGACCAAATTGAGAATTTGGGATAATCTGGAAATGAGCCTGTTGTCATGCCTGTTGTATAAACATACCAATCGTCGTTTACGGGATCAGGACCAGCCGAAATAGCAAAATTTAGTCCGTTAGGTGAACTATCAAATTCTGTGATAATAAACCTGTCAGCCTCCACATCGTAAAGCATAATCGGGTCGCCAGCAGTATTTCCAGGAAAAATCGTTGAGAGTGATGCAGCTGGTGTAAGTGGATCACCATTTTTATCAAAAATACGGAAGCCTACATTCCAGCCTCCAATATAATGGTTAGGGCCTACCGCGCCGGTTGGGTCACTTGGTGTATAGTTGGAAACATTCGCATCAAAAACCAACGAAGGCTCGCGACCGGCTTTTTTTGCCACACGTTGCTGTTTATTTACTAGGGCATCATCGCCTTTGGGCAAGCCTTTACCTGGCACAGTCATATTTGCACCAGCTCTTTTAGGATTTCCCATGCGTAAAGGTGCGTTGGGGTCAATACCAATAAAAGTTCCAGCTTCTAGCTGCTTGGCAATACTCGGCACCACCAATGGCGCTTCGAGTGTAGTTATTGTACTGGGAGAAGTTTTCTTATTTTGGGCATTCAGACCTAATATGCTAAATATCAGTATAAAAAGCGTAAAGAAAGTGGTTTTCATCTAAATTTTGGATTAATAATTACTTGATCAAAAAGAAAGGTTTGATTGCAATAGTACTAATTTATTTAGAATCACTCTAAATAAATCTTGAATAATTAAAACAGAAATGATAGCAATTTCGCTGTATAATCTTGATTATATGATATTTATAAACAAATACATGTATGAAATAACAAAATGTTTACAAAAGGCTATGTTCCATCCTATAGGCTGCATATCCACCTTTAAAATAGTCTGGCAGTTCTTTTACTGTTTTGAATCCAAAACTTTCATATATCTTAATCGCTGTGGTATTTGCTGTTTTAACTTCAAGGGATAACTTGCTGAATCCGCCAGCCTTTGCGATATTAAATGCTTCTGTTAGCATCGTTTTAGCCAAACCCATTCCCCGGAATTTTTCAGATACAGCAAGTCCATAAATACGCAAGACTTTGCTCTTTTTCTTAGAAAGAATTATCATGGTGGCTGCCACTTGCTGTTGTTTATCGGCGACCAAAAAAATGTTATCAGAAGTCAAGAGATAGCGCATTTGCCTTCTACTAAAAGCTTCTTCATTAAAGCTTTGCGATTCTATTTCCATAATCTCATCCAAGTCGGTGAGTTTCGCTTTACGCAAGAGAGGCGTTTCCATATTAACGGTGTTTGCGGTCAAGTCTGTCTAAAAATTCACGTAAAATCAACCGATAAAGTTCATCGCCTAAAATCGCATCTTCAACACCGTGATCAATGGAAGGGTTGTCGTTGACTTCTATAATCACCGATTTTTCGTCAATTGCTTTCACATCAACGCCATAAAGTCCTTTTCCAATGCAGTTTGCAGCGTCCAGTGCATTGCGTAAAACGTGCCTAGGAACTTTATTTATAGGAACAGTTTCAAAAGAGCCTGTTTGTGTTTTGCCGCTGTCATTGTGGTTATATATTTGCCAGTGACCTCGCGCCATAAAGTATTTGCAGGCGTATATTGCATTGCCATTGAGCACGCCGATGCGCCAGTCGAAATCAGTAGGCAAAAATTCCTGAGCTAGCACAATGGCGGTATTGGCAAACAAAGTTTCCAGAATTTTTTGGTAATCGGAATCATTGGAAGCCTTTCCCATGCCATGGGAGAAAGATCCGTCAGGAACCTTCAAAACGATTGGTGCGCCGAGGGTTTCCGTGATTTGTTCCCATGTTTGCGGGCGCGATTTAAAAATAAGTGCCGACTTTGGCGTTGGGATTTCTTCTTTGTCAAGGAGTTCTTTCAGATATACTTTATTGGTGCATCGAATAATAGAAAGCGGATCGTCAATTACCACCATTTCAGCCTGTTGAGCCAATTGTGACATGCGATACGTGATATGATTGAGCGAGGTAGTTTGGCGAATAAACAAAGCGTCGTACTCCATCAAGCGAAAGGCATCTTGTCCGGTGATCAACTCTGCATTGATTTGCAACTTCTTAGCCTGATTGATAAAGGCGTTGAGCGCAGTTTTATTGCTTGGAGGCAGCGGGTCATTTGGGTCGTGCAAAATAGCCAGATCGTAACGCGAAGGCTTTTTTACACGTGGCTGCCGCCAAACTTTTTTGCTGAAAGTATCCAATGCCTGCGCGAAAATATCCTGCTGGCTGTCCGAAAGTTCTTCCAGTCCAAGCGGACGGATATTTTCTATCTGGTTTTTTTCGCGAAAGGCGAACTGCACCCGAAGCATCGGACAAGGATTTTGTTCAAAAACATAACGCGCAACTTTTTCCATGGCAGGTTCAGAAGTAGTGCCAAAATAAATATCGAGTGTGCTGCTCTCATTATCTTTTAATCCATTGGCCTGCATCCATTTAAAGGCAATTTTTTGCATCTGATTGTCCAAACGCATCACCGCACCCGATTCTAACCTGTTTATCACTTCAATATCAGGAAGCACTTTGTGGCCGCGGGCTTGCGCCAAAAGCGAACAATAATACCCTTCGGAGTGGTAATTTAGGTGATTGCATAAATTTATAACAAAAAAATGCTTTTGATTAAGCTCTTGATTTTGAAGATATTCTCCTGAAGAAAGGATGCTATCTGTGTCATAATAAGGCTTCCATTGTTCTAATGAATCAAGGATAAGTATGGTCGAGTGCATGAAATCGTTTTATAATTAAGTTGTAAAATTCGTATTTCTTTTGATAAGAAAGAGTGCTGTAGATAAAAAATTACTATTTTCCAATCAACCAGCTAAAACCCAGTCCAATAAAGTAAAAGTCGTTATTGAGACCAGTACCAGCCGAAACGTCAACTTGCATTTTTTGATTTACCAAATAAGTTACGCCTCCATCAAGGGAAATATTAAAATCTTCAAATTGGTAAAAATCACCAAAAGGCTCGATGAATATTCCCCATTGATCATTGACAGCGTAACCAACAGCAAAACTATATATTAAGCTGATAGCCTGCTCTTCGGCCCAATAAATGCCAATATTTGAATTTAAATTCCCACTTTCTGAAAAATCCCAGCTGTGCAGATAGCGCAGACTAACCAGAAACATATCGGAAGCCACATTTTCGGAGCCAGTTGGGATAACTACCTCTATTAAGGCAGCAGATTGTGTTCCTCTATCGGCATTTTCAGTAAGCTTAAACTTGGAGCCAATGCTGGTATTAGAAAATCCTTTATAGCTTTGATAAATACTCCCGTAAGAAAAATCTCTAAACACATAAGACTGAATAAGCCTTAACTCTACCCTATCACTCACGCCGAAACGCAATAGCGCGAGAGGAACAGCGAATTGTCTATGACAACTACTTCCAGTATTATTAGTACATAGCATTTCAAAACCGGTTTCCAACTGAATTTGTGATCTCATCAGCGTTGAAACTCCATCTCCGATTCCTGGCCTATCAGAAATGATGTTTTGAGCTGCCAATCCACTGCTAATGAGCAGGAAAATGAGGACGAGTGAACTTTTTAATAAATTGTGAGTCATGGGTAAAATGGTTTTGTTTTACTATTTGGTTAACTGAACAATGAGTAATATTTCGTTTTTGCACAAGAAAATCATTTTTCAGACTAACAAATATAGCTTTTCTTTGTAAATAAAAAGAATGGACGGAACAAAAAGAAGCGATATTTCTGTAGGTTCGGAAGTTGCTATTGTAAAAAAGGCCGATCAGCGCAGTGGCACTTTAACGAAAGGAGTGGTGCAGGCCCTTTTAACCAAAAGCCCTTCCCACTCTCACGGCATAAAAGTGAGACTGGAAAGTGGTGAAATTGGACGCGTGAAACAAATTTTTAATGCATCAGAATGAAACCAGAATCACTTAAATCCATTAAAACAGAACTTTTAAATATTCCGGCAAAGGAGGTGCTAGAAATCTGTATTCGGCTGGCTAAGTATAGAAAAGAAAATAAGGAATTGTTGTCGTATATTTTGTTTCAAAAGCAAGACAGTCAAACTTTTATAAGCCAAGCTAAAATGCAAATTGACGAAGAGATTTCTTATATGAACATCGATTCATTCTACCTGGCCAAGAAAACCCTGCGCAAAGTGTTGAGAACAATAAACAAATACATCAAGTTTGCTGCTGATAAACAAATTGAAGTGGAATTGCGACTCTATTACTGCCAAAGCATAAATAATAGCGATATTAAAATCAATAAGCATCCTGTGATTTATAACCTCTATAACAGACAGATAGAACAGATCGAAAAAGCTTTAGCCGCTTTACATGAAGATTTGCGCCACGATTACGAGCAAGAAATTTTTGATTTGAAAAAGCATTCTACAAATCGAAATTAAACTGTATTTAAATGACGTTTAAGCGATTCAAAAAGCTTTTCAAAACTTACAACACTTGTTTTTTTACCTTCGCACCATGAAAACGACGCCTCTTGCTCAACAGATTAAAATTACAGGCCTCGTGCAGGGCGTGGGTTTCCGGCCTTTTGTTTATCGCATGGCGATAAATAACACCATTACAGGTTGGGTCGAAAACAACAACGAAGGCGTTACGATTCATGCTGAAGCCAGTCAGCAACGGCTTGAACAATTTATAACCGACCTAAAAACGCAAGCACCAGAAGCAGCATCTATTAGGGAAATTTCAATTTCTGAAGCACAAACGCATAATTACATCGATTTTAAAATAATAAAAAGTCACAGCTATTCACAAGCGGTCACAGAAGTAAGCCCAGATATTGCGGTTTGTAGCGCCTGCTTGCGCGACCTCAACGAGCAGACTCACCGTATCAATTATCCGTTTATTAACTGTACCAATTGCGGCCCACGTTTTACAATTATCAAGGCTTTGCCTTATGACCGCCACCAAACTACGATGGCGCCTTTTGCGCTTTGCCCAATATGCGAAAATGAATATAAAGACTTGCATGACAGGCGATTTCATGCACAGCCGGTTGCTTGTCTGCATTGCGGCCCGGCATATCAGTTGCAAGATGGACAGCTCATTAATGATGGGAAAAAGCTTGCCAAACTACTCTCACCACAAATTGAGCTGGGAAAAATTATTGCGCTCAAAGGTTTGGGTGGCTTTCATTTGATTTGTAATGCACACGACAACGAAGCCGTGAGCCGTTTGCGACAGCGCAAAGCACGCGATGGCAAGCCCATGGCAGTAATGGTTAAAAATAGAGATAGAGCAGCGCAATATTTTCAGCTCAACACAATAGAAAAACAACAACTCGAAAGCTGGCGCCGGCCCGTGCTTTTGCTCAAAAATAAAGTTCCGCTGGCATTTGAGGTAAGCCGTGGATTGAATACCACCGGCCTGATGTTACCTTATATGCCTTTTCATCACCAGCTTTTTGAAGAGTTGAAAATCGATGTACTGGTAATGACGAGCGGAAATATTGCTGATGAACCTGTAATTATTGATGACCAAGAAGCTTTCACTAAGCTCGGTAAAATTGCCGATTTAGTGGTCGGCTACAATCGCGCTATCCAAAATCGCGTGGACGATTCAGTAGCTTTTATTGTTAACGAAAAACCCCGACTTATCAGGCGTTCGAGGGCTTTTGTGCCGGCGCCTGTGCAGCTTGCTTTAGAAACCGAAAGTGTGTTTGCAGCCGGCGCTGAATTGGTAAACACTTTCGCTATTGGCAAAGCACATCAAGCCATTATAAGTCAGCATATTGGCGATTTAAAAAATGTAGAAACATTGGCTTTCTATGAAGAATCCTTTGCACGTTTTAGTGCTTTGTTTCGCTTCAAACCAAAACTAGTAGTATGTGATTTGCACCCAGATTATCTTTCAACGCGCTTTGCGCATCAGCTTGGCATTGAAACCCTTGAAGTGCAGCACCACCATGCTCATATTGCTTCCTGCATGGCAGAACATGGCCTAGACGAAAAAGTGATTGGCATTGCGCTGGATGGCACAGGATTAGGTACTGATGGCACGATTTGGGGAGGCGAATATTTGGTTTGTGATTTATCTGATTTTACGCGCAGCTATTATTTTGATCCAGTGCCGCTTCCCGGAGGCGATAAAGTAACAGATCAGCCCTGGCGAACGGCCTTTGCATATCTATATAAGTATTTCGGGCTAAGTATTTTTATTGATGAAAATGCGATGAAATTAATCCCCGACCAAAAAGATTTACCACTGCTGATACAGATGATAGACCAAGGTATCAATAGCCCGCTGAGTTCTGGCGCTGGAAGGCTTTTTGACGCGGTGGCTGCCCTCACCGGAATTTGTACTCAAAGCAGTTTTCATGCTGAGGCTCCTATGCGATTAGAAGCAGCCATTAAAGAAAACTGTCAGGGAAAATATCTTTTTGAAATTGAAGGACAAGCAATTAGCTTTCGGAAAATGTTTTATCAGATTTTAGAAGATATGAAAGCGGAAACTTCCGTTGATGAGATTTCAGCAAAGTTTCACAATACAATCGTTGCCATTAACTTAAAAATCGTGAAAGCCTTGCTCAAAGAAAGTGGCATTACAAAAGTTGTGCTATCGGGCGGCAGTTTCCAAAATAAGTACCTATTATCGCATACTGAAAATCTGCTCAAAAAAGCAGGCTTTGAGGTATTTGCGCATGAAAAAGTTCCTACCAACGATGGAGGAATAGCTCTAGGCCAATTGGCTATTGGAGCAAAACACCTTCAAAAACAAATACTGAGAAACAAAAAGCAATCATGATAACTTATAACTATTTTTCAAACACTAATTTAGAATCGTTCTTTACTTTCAAATCAATGAATTTAGGGTAGAAAGTTTAAATTTGTTGTCAAAATATTTCAAGCATGAATAACCTCCTTGCAATCCTATTGCATGCTGATCATCACCATTTCAGCACCAATATTCCTTTATTTATTGGACTACTCGCCAGTATTTTACATGTTGTTTCCGGGCCAGATCACCTCGCAGCAGTAACACCTTTAGCCATCGACAACAAATTGAAATCATGGGCTATAGGACTTAGCTGGGGACTCGGCCACACGCTCGGCATGCTGTTAATTGGCGTTTTGTTTATCTATTTTAAAAGTTATATTCCCGTTGATTTAATTTCAGATTACAGCGAAGTATTGGTTGGCGTTGTTCTTGTGGGCATTGGTCTCTGGGCATTCTGGCGCATTTTTTATCGTTCAAAATCTCAACACGCCCACCCGCATACACATACAGATAAAAAGGGAGATACGATTACTCACATTCATGAGCACTCCCACCCTTCCGAAAACGTGCATCAACATGCACATCCAGTAATGCTTCGGCAATCTGTTGTTTCGGCCTTGCTTATCGGCCTTATACACGGTTTAGCAGGTGTGTCGCATTTGTTAGGCGTTTTGCCAACTTTGGCATTTCCCACTGTTTTTGACTCGGCTATGTATTTGACGGGCTTTGGCGTGGGAACTATTGTAGCTATGGTTGTATTTTCATTTTTGCTGGGATTTATTTCATATCAATCCAGCGAGCGTTTTAAACCTGTAATATTTAAAACGATACAGTTTGTGGGTGCCTCTGCTTCACTCATTGTTGGCGCTTATTGGATTGCTTTAACTATTTGATTATGTCAAAAAAAAATTCTTTTGTATTGCTGTGTTTATTTTTCTTGAGCTTTATAGCTGAAGCCCAGCAAAATGAAGGAGTTCAACATTGGTATGTCGGTGTTTTTGGAGGTGCAAATATCACCGATCTTAGTGCAACTAACAGAGATTTACGCGTAAATAATGAAACAACTTTACTGGCTGGATTCTCACTACAATATGTTATAAACGAAAATGTTTCATTGAAATCAGGACTTGAATATGACGAGCGACAATTTGGTCTGGAACTACATTATCAAGGCTTGAGATATTCTGATACCTCTTCTTATGTATGCTACAGTTGCCGCTACGACTATATCCATCAAATGACTGGTTATTATTTAACTATTCCATTAGTTTTTCAATACAGCAAAAACAAGGAGCGTTTTGGCCTGCATATTAAAGTAGGATTATATTATTCTTTACTGCTTTCGGCCTACGAAAATGGCCGTGTAGAAGAATATTTAGATCCGGTAGAAGCCGCTCCTTTTATAGAGTACGGCATATTTCCCGGATTAGCCGTGTCTATTTTCAAAGGAAAAACCGACGAGTTGCTTAACACCAATGATTTTGGTTTAATATTAGGTTTCGGCGGCACCTATGCACTCAATAATAATTTGGCCTTGCTGGCCGAAGCCAATCTCCAGCTTGGTTTTCAGCCCATCTTTGAAAGTCCCGAAGCAGTCGCCATTTATCACAAAGCTTTTCAGGTGCGCGGCGGACTTATTTACCGCTTAAAATCTGGAGGAAACTAATGA
>CAZOEV010000028.1:0-11240 GCA_964578915.1 uncultured Lentimicrobiaceae bacterium | reverse complement strand
TTCCATCATTTCTAGGTAGGAGGGAAGGTTGGGGTCGTAGTCGAGTGGCAGCGGCGCAATCCATTGTTTGTCAGTATCAGGAAGTGTATCCAAAACTTCAAAACCACCTCTGAAAACGAGTGAAGCATACCGACGCGGCACATTTGTACCAATAAATTTTAGATTATTGGTTTTGGCCAGCTCAACCAAAGGTTTGTAATCTGTTTGGTAATTTGCCCACAAACGCGCTGATGCCTTGAGAGAATCGGCATCAATTTGGTCGGCCAAATACAAGTTTAGGTCTTCTTGATTATCGGTTTCTACCATTTCAGCGCCAAGTACCAATTGGCTTCCATGAATTTCATAAAGTGCTTGTGTCAACTCAAGCTGCAGCCAATGCGATATGGGGTTGTTATGCAATTCACCGAAAAAAACAATGTCTGCTTTAGTTGCTTCTTTCACTAATCTTTTAAAATTTGTTCGTTTTCCTTTTTGGTTGTAAAGCTGATAAGCAGGCATATCACTTCGGAAAGCACTTAGTAAGAAAAAGAATGTAATCAGCACATAGAACTGTTTTTTTGTAAACATAACAAATTGGTGTTCAGGGATATTAAATAATTGATATTATAGATTGGTGCTGGTATATTTATGCAGGTAATCATCTAAAAAAGAAAATGGCAGCAGCACTTTCATGCTTTCGGCAATCATAACAGGGCCTTTTTCGCCTTGCATTATTACACGCATTTGCTGATTTGAGTTTTTTTCGGATTCGGCCATTACCTGCCGGCAGGCGCCGCAAGGCGAAAGCGGTATATCAATAACGCCTTTATTGCCTTTTGCAGTGATGGCAATAGCTTCAACAGGAACTTCAGGGTATTCGGCATGGGCAAAAAATAGGGCAACGCGCTCAGCGCATAAACCACTTGGGTAAGCGGCATTTTCCTGATTATTACCATGAATTATTTTTCCATTGGCAAGTTTTACAGCTGCACCAACTTTAAACCTGGAATAAGGTGCGTAAGCTTTTTCCGCGGCCTGACGGGCTTGTTCCAGCAAAAATCTGTCAGCATCTAGCAATTCTTTGTCGTTTTCAAATAGCAAGACATTGAGCGGTACAATTTCTTTTTTCATAAGCAAATTTGAGACTGTAAAAATACATTAAAATTTGCAACCTCAACTCCACACTTTGTTTGGATAATATTGGCTATTGTGATCGGAAAATAGTTTTTTTATTATTCAAAACGAAAAGAGGGTTTAATTGGATTTACAAAGAAATATTGTAGCATATTACTAATGAATAACTTGCTGAGTTGGTGCAATTATTAAACGAGTGGATGCTGATGTTTTTTTTGATTAAGATTTCTGTTTTTCGCCGAGACTTTTCGCTGCCAGCAGGAAAAATGCATTGAAAAAGGCAAAAAATGTCACGCCGGCCTGGTTTTCAATCGTATCTTCGGTAAGCATAGACATCAGCAAAACAGCCATAAAAATAGTGTAAAGAAAATGACGACTAGTAGCAGAAGAAAAATAAGGATATAGTAATACGAAAAGAAACCAAAGTAGACCAAAAAAACCAAAGCCAACCAATATAGAGAGGTATTGATTGTGTGATCGCCATTGCCATTTTTCTTTTAAAACGGTATCAATTTCCTGATAAGCTTTTTTAAAGTGCAATGGCAAATCGCCAGTGCCAACACCAATCCAAAAATTGTGTTTTATGATATGTGCCGAAGCTTTCAAATATTCAATGCGCTGCAATACTGAGCTGCCGTTGGGGTCGCTCATGCTCATATACTGCTGATAACCAAGTATTATTTTTGAAATCCGGGTGCGAATGCTTGGGTTTTCAAGGTAATTTACATTGGCAATACCGTTTTCAACAGCCCGAATATCTTTCTTAGTAAGCTGCCCCACACCTGCTGCATCTTTGCGCAAGTCTTTGGAAGTGAGATACCGAATCAATGTATATTTTAAAAGTTGACCCGCATGGTCTTTTCCATAAAAATCAAGCTGACTTATTTCGTTCCAGGCAGCTGCCATTTCAGGCTCAGCCAAATACAAGCCTATATGTTTGCCGTCTTCTATCCCAAAATTAATCGTATCGTGGGTATATTTTGAGCCAAGTGCAGTTTTTTGGTCTAAACGTTCAATGGCAACCGGTTCAGATTTTATCAATTGATTAACCAATGAATTGATATAGAGATAAAATGAAAGCGGTAACGCAATCATAATAAATAATGATGCGAGTCTCCATTTCAATGGCTTGATAGTGAGTGTTTTATATGCGGTTATGCCGGTAAATATTGCTACAAGGCTCAACAAACCAACACCAGATTCTAAAATCATCAAAAATATCACAAACCAAATCATTAGGCTTAGCCACAGGATGTTAGCCCAAGGTTTGCTCTCTTTGTTTATAAATACAAACCAAGCAGCAATAAAAAATGATAAAAGGATATTGAGTGCGAAACGGATAGAGCTGATAAATATTGAAATGCTTCGGATATCATCGAATTCCTGCTTATAGAAAGCGTTCATGCTGAATAGCGTTCCCACAAAAACTGCGAGAACATAAAACACCAATAGCTGCTTTATTTGCTTTAGGCTAAGCTTTGGCATACTGCTCATAACCAAAGGAATAACAAAAATGGGAAGTTTTGTCCGTAAGTCTTTTAAGGCGTAATCAAAATCGCTTGTATGTAGCAGACCAATTAAGTGAAGTGCAAATAGTGAGGCGATAATTAACGCAATGCGGTTTTTGAAAAAGAAGCCAAATTTATCAATGAAATTGTTAGCTGAAAGCCTAATTGTATATAAAATAGTATTGTAGATTCCAACAAAAACGTTCTTTTTACGATAGAACCGTTTGACTACTGTACCAGAAAATCCGTCTGTAAACCAAATAATAATGAGCACAAATTGAAATACACTCATCGTAAATTTTGACAATGGAATACTCATGGCGAGCAAGACCAAAACCACAAAATAGGCTTGATTAGTTTTTTGGAGGGGGGCAGTATTCATATCAAAAGATAGAGCTACTCTTGCTCAGGACTTAAAATTTGCTGATAACGAGACTGATCCAACAATATCTCAAATGCTGTTTGCAATTCCGAATCATCTTGTAAAGCAGCAATTATTTTACCTTTTTGATAATAATACCGTTGTACGATCTCCATTTTTAGCAGTTCCTCAATTTCATTGCGATGCTTTTGCAGGTCGTTTTTTTTGTATGTCGTCAGCTGTTCTTCTAATGCGTGCAACTGCGTTTCGATAGCATCTTTATAGGCTTCCTGCTCAGCGATTCTACGCATATTCTCAATCATGCGCTCGCTTTCAGTCGTGTAACTGAAATCATTATCGTTCAGAAAGCTGAGAAAGTCGGCGTAAATATCGTCGGTAATCTCAAAAGATTTCGTATCGGCAATGTTTTTGTGGGTTCGCGCAAACTGATTTGCGAATTTAAATATGAAATTTCCAGCATATAAATTTGCTGTTACTGCTGAATACATCTCTGCTTCAAGCGGCACATCCGGAGCAATGCCTTTGCCATCAAAAACCAATCTGCCGTTTCTGGTTTTGAAAGTGGCAACCAAACTATCTGTTTTTGTGGTGTCAGTTTTAGTTTTGTGGCTATAGTCAACTTCTTGAATGCATCGTCCGCTGGGGATATAATATTTGGCCACCGTAACTTTCATTTGGGTGTTATAACTAAGCGGTACTACATTTTGCACTAAGCCTTTGCCAAAAGTACGTTGACCAATGACCACGGCACGGTCTAAATCCTGCAAAGCGCCAGCAACAATTTCACTGGCGGATGCGCTGGCTTCATTTACCATTATAACAATGGGTAGCGTTTTATCCACGGGAGCCAGTCGTGTGCGATGAACTGTAGTTTTTTCGGCAGTTTTTCCGCGCATGCTTACAATCACTTCGCCTTTGTCAACAAATAAATTGCAAATATCCACCGCTTCACTCAACAAGCCGCCACCATTACTTCTCAAATCAACGATAAAACCTTTCAGCTCATTAGTTTCCATCATCTGAAGTAAAATTTCTTTCATTTCAGAGGCCGCCTTTTGTGTAAATCCGGTAAGACGAACATAGCCAATACCATTTTCAAAAACAGTATGATAGGGGATATTATCTATCTTAATTTTTTCGCGAATCAAAGTTTTGCTTAAAGGTTTATTATAACCTTCGCGGCTTATTTTCAGCTCTATAGTGCTTCCGGGTTGGCCTTTTAGCAGCTCGCTTATAGCACTTGTGTTTTTTCCTGTTGCATCTACGCCATTAATTTCCAGAATGGCATCACCGGGAATAAGTCCAGCTTTTTGTGCCGGAAAGCCTTCGTATGGCTCCGTAATGGTTACCTTGCCATCAATTAATTGAATCAACGAACCAATGCCACCATATTCACCTGTTGTCATCAGTTGGAAATTTTCTATTTCGGCCTCAGGTACAAAAACAGTATAAGGATCCAACTGCTGAAGCATCGACTTTATGGCGATTTCATTGAGCTCGGCAGGATTTATTTTGTCCACATAACTCAAATTTAGCTCACGAAGCAAAGTGGTATAAACATCAAGGCTTTTTGAAATTTCAAAATTATTTTGATTCTGAGCCTGAATACTTAAGCCCGACAGCAACAGAAACCCACTACATATAATCCAAAAGTGAAGATTTTTCATACTTTATTATTTCGTTTATGGAACAGGATCATAACCACTTCCTCCCCAGGGATTGCACGAGCCAACACGCTTGGCAGCCAGCCAGCCACCTTTTATTGCGCCGTGCTTTTTAATTGCCTCGATGCTGTAAACCGAGCAAGTAGGCGTGTAACGGCACGAGCGCCCAAAAAAAGGCGAAAGCGTGTATTGATAAATCCTGATTAGCAGGATAAGCAATAAACCTGGAAGTTTAAGAATGTACTTCATGTTCTTCCTTTAAACGCTGCAAAATTACTTTTATTTTCCGGCTTATTTCTGCAAAAGGAAGGATACGTCCGGCGGTATAAATAAGTGCTACATCTAAGCGAATATTTTGTTGGGAAAGCTGTTGCAAAAGCTCGTTTTTTTGCAAGCGCCAGGCCTCGCGGCAAAGGCGTTTGGTACGGTTGCGGTCAACCGCTTTCTTAAATTTGCGTTTCGACACACTGATAAGCATGCGCAAAGGCGGGTTCTCATCAGTGCTTGTTTTAACAACAACGACTTTGAAAGGATGATAATAAAATGATTTCCCATTGCCAAATAAGTTCGCAATGGCATTGTGGCCATGTAAGCGTTCAGCTTTTGGAAATAGACAAGGCTGCTTTTCAGCACTTATATCGGTTGACAAAACTTTATTTTTTGCGTGTACGTTTGTTTTGTTCTTCGATAAATTCTTCTAATGCCATAGTCATGGAAGGGGCTGATTTTGTGGGCGCGTTAACTTGTAATTTAAAGCCGGCTTCTGCTGCAGCTAAGGCTGTTGAGGGACCAAAAGCGCCAAAAATTTTAGTGCCCTGTTTGAACTTTGGGAAATTTTTGGTGAGTGATTTAATCCCAGCAGGACTGAAAAATATCAACATATCGTATTCATCAATTTTCAGCTTGGAAAGATTGCTGGCCACCGTGCGATACAAAACAGCTTTGTTGTAATCAATTTTGGCGTTGTCAAGCATCTCCGTCATACTTTCTTTAATAATATCGGAGCAGGGAAGTAAAAACTTTTCTTCTTTATGCTTTTGAATTATCTCCATCAAATCGCCAAAACTTTGTTTCCCATGAAAAATCTTACGTTTTCTGTACTGCACATATTTTTGCAGATAATAGGCTGTTGATTCAGAAATACAGAAATATTTTAAGGATTCTGGTACTTCAAAACGCATGTCTTTAGCAATGCGAAAAAAGTGATCAACCGAATTTCGGCTTGTTAAAATAATGGCAGTATGCTCAGCCAACGAAATACGTTCCTGCCTAAATTCTCGGGCAGCAACACCTTCAATTTTTATAAACTTTTCAAAGTCAATCGTAAGGCCGTATTTGCGTGATAGTTCTCCGTAAGGTGACTTTTCTATATCTGCCGGCTGTGGCTGAGACACCAAAATGGATTTTATTTTCATCTATGTCCGATTTTTTTAGCTGTTAACCTTAATTCCCGTCATTTTCACTGAAATCTACTAATCTTTGCTATGCTCTGTTGTTTAACACTGCTTTATGTGTTGATTTTTAGAATGCAGCCACCTAAATCGCGTGGCTATATGCATAATTATAAAAAGAACTTAACTAAAAATTGTCCCTGCACTTTGCGTACTTCCATGATGTCGTTTCGCAAACGTTTGAAACGCCCTGTTAAAAAAAATCCGATCAAAAAAGCGATTTATAAAAGGCTAAATTGACCAGAAGCCAGCAACGAAACGGTTTTTAATAACAACAAAAAGGGAACGATTTCGAGGGCACAAAGATATAAAAATAAATACAATATGGAAAAACGACCAGTAGATAATCCGATAAGTAAACTCCTTAATAAATTGTAAATCAGTGCTGTAATAAATGTTATGATCCCGATGTAAAAGCTGATTGTTCCTTGCTGAAATACTATTCCCAGCAAGCCCACAAACAAAATCAAGGAGGCAATTAAGTAAAAAGAAAACTCATTTGCATTGTAACGGGTATTGATTTCGTGTGCTTTGAATAATTGGGCAACCAGCTTTTTTATTGCAAGGCGAAGCAAAATAACACTTGCTGTGATGGCAAGAGTCTGCCAATAAAAGTTTGCTGGAAAATTTATTGTTTCTGTTACCATAAACTGTCGAGCTGCAATCTGTAACAACATGGCAAGTAGCAAAATATAGGTAAAAAAGAAGACGATGCCTGGCATGCTGATCGAAGGATTCCACTCTCGAAGCATCAGGTTTAATTTGGTTTCGCCCGCCATGGCTTGCCACAGTTGTTGAAAACGGCGCGGAAAAAGATGCTTGCTCGACACAATTAAAATCAGCACTAATGAAAGAACGAGTAAGCTACTGCTATCAATTTTACTGTTGACTTTTCTTATTTTTGGCGTAATTGTAATATTTGACTGTTTCGTTACAAAAGTGTGCCTGACCGTATCGTTAGTTGCTGTAGAATCAATGACAGTCGAAAAAAAAGTCTCAAAACGAAATAGCGTGCTATCCGGCATTGGTGCAATGCTGGAGTTACCTGAATCTATAATGCCAAAGAATTGGGGCATAAGTTTAGTCGTTTTTGCAGCTGCAAAGTTAAGTTGGTTATTTCACATAACAGCGCAGTGCTGTCTCGTAACGTAAATTATTTATTTGGTGATAATAATTGATTGATTTTTGCACAGCGACATAAAAGTCATCAGGTATATTCAAAAAACTTGGTGACAATTCATGTATTTTCTACGTTGAAATTTTAAAAACTGTTTAGACTAATTTCCCGAATAGCTTCATGTTTTGCGGCGCACGCTATTTAAACTGATTATAAAGTATGGAAGCATTTTGTAAAAGCATAATTATCAATGATATAAGTTCGTTGGCATTTTGTTATTTCTTTCACAAATCACTTCCAAAATACGCTGGATTAGAGTAATTTTGCAGTCCAAATTAAACAAAAAGGATTAATGGACTTAATTAATAAAATAAGAGGAATTGCAAAAGGAAGTGGCAAGTGCATAGTATTACCTGAAGCCTCAGAAGAACGGACTTTACGTGCTGCTGATGTAATTTTAGAAGAGGATCTGGCTGTGCTGATTTTGCTTGGTGATGAAGAAGAAATCAGAGAAAATGCCATGCGCTGGAACCTAAAACATATTTCCAAGGCAACAATTATAGATCCCATAAAAAATCCTAAAAAGCAGTTTTATGCTGATATGCTCTTTGAACTGAGAAAGCACAAAGGTCTAGTTATGGAGCAAGCCATAAAATTGACTGAAGACCCATTGTATTTAGCGGCATTGCTAATCAAAGCTGGTGAAGCTGATGGCGAAGTAGCAGGTGCCGACAATTCTACAGGCGATGTGTTGCGGCCGGCCTTCCAAATTATCAAAACTTTACCTGGTATTAGTGCTGTTTCGGGTGCTTTTATCATGGTGATTCCAGACAAACAATATGGAGATGAAGGTGTTATGGTGTTTGCTGATTGTGCAGTAAATCCAGATCCAACCGTAAAAGAATTAGCTGAAATCGCCATTGCATCAGCACAAACCGCTCGTTCCATAGCTGGTATTGAACCCCGCGTAGCTATGCTTAGCTTTTCCACAAAAGGGAGTGCCAAACACGAAAAAGCTCAAAAAATGATTGATGCAACTATTCTGGCAAAAGCATTGATGCCCGATTTGCAGATAGACGGCGAATTGCAGGCCGATGCAGCCATCGTGGAAGCCATAGGCAGAAAAAAGTCGCCTGATTCTGCCATTGCCGGTAAAGCCAATGTTTTGGTGTTTCCGTCGCTCGAAACTGGAAATATTGCGTACAAACTTGTTCAGCGTTTAGCTAATGCTGAAGCTATTGGCCCTGTTCTACAAGGACTTGCGGCGCCTATTAACGATTTGTCGAGGGGTTGCTCTGTCGAAGACATTGTAAATTTAGTGGCCATCACCGTCAGCCAAGCCAAAGACGAAGTTTATCAACATTAAATTAAATTTTAATAGCCTTATATTATGAGTGAAACATTAGCAGATTTTAGTCTGGGAAAAAGAGTTCAGGCCAAAGGAATTATTCAAAAAGTTGGCGTGATTGGCTGCGGTTCCGTGGGTCAGGAAATTACCCGCACTATCAGCCAGTATGGACTGGATGTGGTTTTTTTAGATGTTGACGAAGAGCGTATTGAATTAATATTCAAACAATTGGATGAGCAGCTTGATGATGTAATCAACCACTGGGGGCTAACCACAGGTGAAAAGCGTGCCATTTTAAGCCGTATCCAAGGCACCACAAATTATGCTGATCTGTCCGAATGTGATATCGTCATCGAAACGATAAGCTCGCGTAAACGGGGTACCAGCCTTGAAATAAGAAAAGAAATTTTTCAAAAAATTGAGGCAGTGGTAAGGCCCGATGCCATCATTTCTTCCAATATTGCAACCTTAATGATTTCCGATCTTTCGGCAGTGCTTAAACATCCTGAACGGGCAATTGGAATTCATTTCATTTTACCTGTACATAAATCGCACATCATTGAAGTGGTGCGCGGCATTGGCTCATCGGAAGAGGCTTATCAGCAGGTAATTAAGTTTGCTGGAATGATTAATAAAAAGATTATTCGCGTCAATGAATCTCCAGGAAACATCGTCACCCGGATGATGGTTACCACCATTAACGAAGCCTGCGAAATCCTCATGGAAGGCGTGGCTTCAGTGATAGATATTGACATGGCCATGAAAGAATCATCAGGAAATATATATGGTCCCTTTGAAATGGCCGACCGAATTGGCCTAGACAAAATCTTGAAGTATATGGATAACTTGTATCAGGAGTTTGGCGACAAGAAGTACAAACCTTCACCCATCATCAAGCGATTGGTTCGTGCCAATTATTATGGTCGTATCAACGGTAAAGGTTTTTACAGTTACCAAGGAGAAAAAGCGATTGATCAAACAGTAACTTGCGCAGTTATCAAATAATTAAAGCCTAAACAAATGAAAGTTATCGTTCTAAACTGTGGAAGTTCATCCATAAAATATCAGTTATTTGAAATGCCTTCAAAGGCCGTTTTGGCCAAAGGTCTTGTAGATAAAATTGGCCTTAAAGGTTCTGCTATTAAGCATAAGCGCAGTGATGGTGTTGAAGCCAAGCTGGAAGGCGAAATTCTTGATCACCAAGCAGGGATTCAGTATTTGCTCGGAATTTTGGTGAGCGAAAAATACGGAAGCATCAAAAATATTGAAGAGATTGATGCTGTTGGGCACCGAGTGGTGCACGCCGGTGAAAAATTTAGTGGTAGTGTTTTTATCACCGAAGAGGTGATTGATGCGCTGGAAGAATGCGTTGACTTGGCGCCACTGCATAACCCGCCAAATCTTAAAGGTATTTATGCTATGAAGGAATTGCTGCCCGAAGTGCCACAGGTTGGCGTTTTCGATACGGCTTTTCATCAAACAATGCCGCCTCAAGCTTATCTTTATGGCATTCCTTATTCTCTGTACGAAAAATACAAAATCCGCCGCTACGGTTTTCATGGCACCAGCCATAAGTATGTTTCCAAAAGGGCGTGCGAAATTCTTGAACTTGATTACGATAAACAAAAAATCATCACTTGCCACCTTGGAAATGGCGCGTCGATGGCGGCTATCAAAGGTGGAAAATCTGTGGATACATCCATGGGAATGACGCCAATCGAGGGTTTGATTATGGGTACGCGATGTGGTGATTTGGACGTTGGAGCCCTGCTTTATATAGCCGACAAAGAAGAAACTAGTATCCAAAATACCAGCACTTTGGTAAATAAGTTTTCTGGAATGATAGGTATTTCAGGAGTTTCTTCTGATATGCGCGATATTGAAACGGCTGCCGAAAATGGCAACGAACGCGCTAAAATTGCACTTGAAATGTACCAGTATCGTGTGCGTAAATACATTGGTGCTTATGCTGCTGCAATGGGTGGTGTTGATGTTATCGTTTTTGCCGGTGGAATAGGTGAAAATGATACCATTACGCGTACCAAATCATTAGAAGGTTTGGAGTTTTTAGGTTTGGAAGTGGATCGCGAAAAGTCGCTCAAGTCCAGAGGTAAAGAAGAAATAATCAGCACACCTGAATCACGTATAAAAATTATTGTGGTGCCAACAGACGAAGAGCTGATGATTGCTGCCGACACCCACGAAATTATTGAAAGCATGATTGAGAATAACCGCTATTAATGAGGCGTTGTTCGTGTACAATTTGTTAGTCAGGGCGTGACTTTGAGGCGATGCTGAGTTAGTCGCACCCTGACTTGGCAAAAATGCTTTTCACCTATTAGCTGGATAGACTTAGTTGAGCCAAAACTCTCACCTCGCAATTCCGAAAGTGTTCGTAACGGACTTTGATAAAATGGATATAGTGGTATTTATAAAATTGTCTTTTTAAAGTTTCAATCATAATTGAAATATTGAGTACTTTTACAATAAATTTCAATCATGAATTCTGAAAAGATTAAGACTTTCAACGAATATAAGAAGCCCTATATCAATAGACCATCGTTAATCGCTCGCGTTAAACCTTACATTGATAAAGATATCATCAAAGTTTTCACTGGCCAGCGACGGGTTGGGAAAAGCTATCTGCTTTTTCAAAT
>CAZOEV010000027.1:0-11373 GCA_964578915.1 uncultured Lentimicrobiaceae bacterium | reverse complement strand
CTATCCGCGGAAGTAAGGCTACGATAGCACCCACAAAAGCTACAGCCGTAGCACTAATACCATGTAATTTATCTGTGGACCAAAACCCGAGAATCAATACAAAGATGATGATGGATTTTATTTCTTCGCCTTGAATTTTGCCGAGTTTTTTGTATTCTTCGTTTAGACGTGCCATACCGCCTTCAATCTGTGGAAAGCGTTCGTCGGGACTCAATGGAAAAAACACCCTCATGGCTAAAATATAACCCAGAAACATCAGCCCTATCATAATCGGCAACATGGCCATCATCCAATCGGCAAAATAAATATTTCCGCCAATGGCGCCTCCAATAAGTGCAGCAGCCAACAGATTAGCACCCGAACCAGTAACAAAAGCACCTGCGCCTACATTAATTTGAAACAGGTTTTGAATAACAAGACTACGGCCAAAATTATTTTTACCATCGCCGGCACGTGCTCCGTAAATAGCTGCAATAACCATAAAAATAGGTAGCAGGATGGCTGCTTTGGCTGTGGTGGCCGAAATAAAGGCTGACAATACGAGGTTGATAACGATAAAACTGATAAAAATAGTGCTGGCATTTTTGCCAAAACGCAATATAAACCACAGGGCAATGCGTTTGGCTACGCCGGTTTTTACAAGCATACTAGCCAGCACAAACGACATAATATTGAGCCACATTACGGGATGGCCCAGCTGCGCATAAGCATCACGTTCAGTAAGCACACCAGTCAAGACCAAACTAATTATTAAAATAAGCGAAGTAAGATAATTGGGCAAAGCTTCAGTAATCCATAAAATGATGGCACCCAAAAACACGGCAAGCATCAGGTGGTTGATACGTGCAAAACCCGCTTCGCCTAAGCGATCGAAAGCAGCTTTTGCTTTGGAAGCCACTAAAGTGGATGCCTCAATATCTTCCAGAAAAGAAAGGTGTGCGAAAAACCCAAAATAGATAAATGCAATAATAGACAGCGGAATGCCAACAATGGAAAGGGTGTGTTCTAGTTTTGACTTCCTACGTTTTGGCAATTTCTCGATACGGTAATTCTGCATATCGAGTACATCATATTTTTTCTCTTTTGACAAGATATTTTCTTCCATCATAAAATAGTTTAGTCTGCTCGTATTGAGAAGGATAGAGATGCAAAAAATAGGGGTCGGAGGGAATTAGACTTGAAATTGGGTCAAAATTACCTCCGACACCTCACTGAACATCACCATTTAGAATAAGGATTCTTCATCAGCATGGAATTGTAATACTTCACATCGCCGGTTACTTCTTTGTCTAGCCAGGCTGGTTTTTCAAAGATTTCGTCTTCTGCTGTTAGCTCTACTTCAGCTACAATTAGGCCTTCGTTTTCGCCATAAAACTCATCCACTTCAAAGGTGTGTTCGCCGGATTTCACCAAATAACGGGTTTTATCAATTACACCAGGTTCGCAAAGCAAGAGTAGTTCATTTATTTCGTCCACAGGCACTTCTTTTTCCCATTCGTAGCGCGTTGCGCCAGAGGCACTTCCAATACCTTTTATGGTAATAAAACCTTTTTCGCCTTTGAGGCGAACCCTTACTGTGCGTTCGGGAACGGAGGAAAGATAACCTTGGATTATGCGGGTAGATTTGAAACTGGACGACTTAAAATCGCCAGCCACCAGAAATTTGCGTTCTATTTCGTTGGCCATATTATTCGTTTGCTAAAGGTTTGTTAATCAAGCCAATAATGCGTTTAATGGCTTGCAGGTAATTGATATTCTCAACACCTTGCAGGCCAATATCGCTGATGGTTTTTTTGATGTCGGCCACTTCGGTGGATTCTGAATTGATGGTAAAGATGCGTGCGCCATTCACGGAAACGATACCATATTCGCAGATGGTGTCGTTTACCATATAGCCAAAGCGCTGTTTATGAACGCGCACAGCCTGCAAATCAGGATGTATTTCAATGAGTTTCATAAATTCATCGTAAGTGTATTCGGCTTTGTCCAGAGCGGGCATTTCCACGCGAAAAGCTGTAAACACCTCTTCGGCCAGCACTTTTACGGATAGCGGAAACTCGCCTTTCATTAGCGGATTCCATTGTTCTAGGCCATCAACGGAAGTCACATAGGTTTTGATATCCATTTTGCCGTCGCGAATTTTGGTATTGTTGATATCGTTAGTGCGCGACAGGATATAGATTTCATCGGAATTGCGTTCCCACACTTTTTCAGGAACAGGCATGGAGAGCCGTGCCATGCGGTGATGCGCCTGATCAAAATTTTGACCAAATGAACGGAATTCAAAGCGTGGTTTAGATATTTCACCAATCGCGAATTTTTCTTTTGTCATGGTTTCTTGTTTTAGTATTGGATTATGTTTCATCTAATCACTGAAGTGAAAATGAGTAAAAAGACTTTGAGCCGCCTTCAATAAGAAGGCGGCTCAAAGTAAATTTAGTGCATTAGTTAAGGCAGTGTCGCGGCGTTGTTATTTGAGGTTCCGCGTGTGATTTCTGTAAAAGTAAACATGTTGTCAGAGCCATCGGGCTTGCGGCCATAAGATTGGGTTTCTTCCATGGCGCCAAAACTGATATTGTCGATCACTTGTCCGGCCGGGTTTTCGAGCCAAACTTCATCGCCACCGCTTGAGAGGCCAAAGCCACTTTCGTCTTCGGTATCTACTGCTATCACTACAAATCCATTGGCAGTAATGATGGTTCCGGCTTCAAACTCTTTTTTGGGTTTGGTACCGCCTTGTCCGCCGCTATCGTAGATTTTAAATCCTGTCAGGTCGATGTCTTCGGCTGTGGTATTGTATATTTCTATCCAGTCAGGATTTTCGACAACGCCACGTGAGAATGCTTCGTTCATCAGAACGCTTACAGCTGCAGGAGGTACTGTGTTGTCGTTTGCAGCGCCAGGCGTAACGATATAAAGCAGTTGCCAGTTTTGGTCGCCATCGGGATAACGGCCGTAAGATTGGTTATCTTCCATTGCTGGGAAGCTCACCATTTCCAGAATATTGCCGGCAGGATCTTCAAGCCAAACATCTTCGCCACCGCTTGAGAGGCCAAATCCGCTTTCGTCTTCAGTGTCAACAACAATTACAAACCAGCCACCAGCGGGAAGTATAGTTCCGGCGGGAACTTCTTTTTTGGGTTTGCTACCCGATTGTCCGCCGCTGTCATAAACTTTATAGCCAGTAAGGTCGATATCTGTTGGTGTTGGATTGTACAACTCAAGCCAGTCAGGGTTTTCGGCTGTTCCTTTGGAATAGATTTCGTTTAGCAAGGCAATACCTGGAGCTGGAGGCTCTGAATTGTCGTTCATCGCGCCCGGCGTAACCACATAAAGCACCTGCAAATTGTCATCGCCATCAGGGTAGCGGCCATAAGACTGATTGTCTTCTAGGGCAGGGAATACGATATTGTCGATGATGGCGCCGGCAGCATTTTCGAGCCATACTTCTTCGCCATTACCTGAGAGTCCAAAGCCACTTTCGTCTTCAGTATCCACGACAATAACGAACCAAGAATTAGCAGGAATAACAGTTCCGGCAGGAACTTCCATTTTAGGTTTAGTACCTTCTTGTCCGCCGCTGTCATACACTTTAAAGCCGCCGATATTGGCTTCAAATGGGGAGGTGTTGTAAAGTTCAATCCAGTCAGGATTTTCGGCTGTGCCTTTGCTGTATAGTTCGTTCATTTTTACGATAGCAACAGGATCGCTGGTGCTGTTTGGTGCGCCTTTGGTAATGACGTTGAGCAGTTCCAGGTTGTTGCTGCCGTCGGGGTTGCGGCCAAATGACTGCGTTGTTTCCATGGCAGGAACAAGTATGTTGTCGATCAGGTTTCCGTTAGCGTTTTCGAGCCATAGCTCGTCGCCACCGCTTGAAATTCCGAATCCAGATTCACTATCTGTGTCGACCACAATCACTAAAAATCCTTTAGCAGGAATTACAGATCCTGCAGGGAAAGGCATTTTTGGTTTGCTTCCAGACTGTCCACCACCATCGTATATCAGGTATCCGCTGATGTCAACTTCAACATCTGAGGCGTTGTAAACCTCAACCCAATCAGGATCCTCAACTGTTCCACGCGAGTAAATCTCGTTCATCACGATGAGTGGAGCACCCACGGTGAAGCTGGCGGTTGTTTCGGGAGCGCCTTCAGGATAGAAAGTTTTTTTGCCGTTGTTGTTGTTGGCTACTACATAATAATTTACCGTAACGTCAGAAGCTTGGCCGGGAATGCTAGCGGTGTATGTGCTTCCGCTGGCTGTCATGGGCACTTCAATGAATGCGCCACCATCGCTATAAAATAAACTAACGCTTTGCATACCATTCATATCGGTAGCCTTTACTGTAACAGTAACGCTTTGATTCTCAGAAGGAGATTGTGGAGTTATGCTCAATTCGCTCACGCTTGGTGGGCCTTGAAACACTTCATCTTTTACGCATCCTGTGGTGAATATACCGATCAGGACGAATAGTAAAATTAAATTTCTTGTTTTCATGGGATTTAAAATATAAGGTTAAATAATTTAGAATGCTACTTCAAAACGAACTGAAATCATGCTGTATTTTTCACCGGCTTTACCTGCGGCTTCAACTACTGCTGTAGGGTCACGGGTGAGTTCGCCGCTAGCATCATGTCCAACGTACAGCTTGCCTTTTCCGGAGGCATAACGGTCGTGATTGAGGTATGCATAGTTGAGCATAAATTTCACATTATTGTTGGCGTAAAAGTTCAGTCCAAGGGTTATACCATCGCCTGCACCGCCCATAATGCGATCGAATCCACTGTTAAGATTCAGGTAATCGTAGCGCAATGCCAGTTCAACATCGCCCCAAGTGCGTCCACGAGCTACTTGTGTAAATTCAGCTTCGCGGGTATTGTAATTGTATTGTCCACCAAATAGCAGCCAGCTTCCAAATACATAAAAACCATCAAAGTTATCAGTTCCCAAGTCATCTTTTTGGGTTACACTGGTCATCAGGTATTCGCCTTGTACACGGAAATTTTTGTAATATCCGGCCAGTTCAAACCCGCTTAGAATTGTATGGTCAACATGTGGGATCAGATCGGTGTCCATATATTTTTTGCGGTTTATAGATGTAAGCGAGCGAGTGCTATAGCGCACTGTTCCAGGTGATTCAGCATCTGTTTTAGGTGTGCGATAGGAGGCATTTGCGCCCAAGTGTAATCCTTTTGTAGCATCATCATAGAAAGGCATGATTGCCACTTTTCCTGTCCAGGAGATGCCTTCATCAGTACCGAAATCTTTGTTGTTGTCTTTTGAGAACAAGCGTTCTTCGGGGTCGCCAACGGTTTGGAAATATAAACCACCATTCAAATAGAGCCAGTTGTGGCTATAGTTGGCTGATAAACCAATGTGGCGTGAAGGGGCAAATGCATTTACCACGCTAGCACGTTCCATAAAGGTAAGGTAGCGCGATGTAGTGGTTGTTTCCATTGAAAAAGCCTCTTTATAGTGCCCAATACGAATCTGAAGACCTGGGTTGAAATTGTAGGCTAGGTAGGCATCTTTTAGTTCGAGTTCGGAGTTGGAGATGTCCATATCAAATTCAGCATACCATTTTGTAGCAAATTCAGTTTTTACGGCGAAACGTGCCCTGCGGATGGATAATCCGTTTCCAATAGGATTCATAGGTTCGCCAAAAAACATGGCGCCATCTGTTTGCACGCGAATGTCGAACCATAAACGGTAATCCTGTTTTTTGCTTTCGAGCACTAAAATGCCATTGCGTTCTTCGGCAAGGAGCGGGTTTCTGTTTACCTTAACGCCGTATTGGTTGAAGCGGATATGGTTTACCATTTCTACGTTTAAGGTTTTTTTGTCTGCAATGTAAAACTCGATTTCATCATAATCTTCATGCTCGAAAATCAGTGTTTGCGAAGATTGTGGATCAACTTCGATAGTGTACATGCCATCGGAATCGGTTTTGGTGGCACTAATAGCGCCTTTGAGACGCACGCTCACATCACTCAAAGCACTGCCATCGGTGGTTGAACTAACCTTGCCGGTAACGGTGCTTGTTTGTGCCATAATTACTTGACTGCTTAAACCAAGTAAAAAGGCCAACAAAATACATAACTTTTTCATAGTCAATAAATTAAAGGTTATTAATAAAGGTTATTAGGTGATCATTTTTGGAAAGGCCAAGCCGTTTTTTGAGGCGATATCTGGCCACTTCCACGCTTTTGGGTGAAATATTCATTAGGGTGGCAATTTCTTTGCCGGGTAAATTGAGACGTAGCAAGGCCGCTAGTCGTTTTTCATTGTCGGTAAGATATGGGAAAGCCGTTTCTAGTTTCTGCAAGAAATCGTGGTGCACCTGTTCAATCTTGCCATAAAAATCTTCCTTAGCGCTTTTGAAAGTCATGCGCTGCCTGATAAGGGTTTCCAGGTTTTGTAGTCGGCGAGATGTAAGTTTAGCATCGTCAAGTTGTTTAATGGAATCCACTTCGTTCAGCACAATTTCCAAAAATTCGCGCTGCTCACTGAGGTTTAAGGCCACATCAATAAATTCTTTACGTTTGCTTTCGAGCTTGCGGCTCAGGTTTTCTTTTTCCTTTTGTACAGCCACAATTTCAATATCGCTAAGGGCTTTCTGGGCATTGTAAGATTCATTTTGCTGAAACAGTAGCTGGTTCTCGGCTTTGAAACGTTTGCGTTGTTGATAAAAAGCGATGAATAGGAGTAAGCCGATAAGTAGTGTTGCCAGTATAATGATGCCAGGTAGTATGAAATCGTACTGCTTTAAGCTATCATTTAAGTTGAAATTAGGCAGCTGTTCGGCTGCAATAGTGGTTTGCAAGGTGTTGCTTACGGGCAAGTTAAATAGGTTTTGGACAAAGAAGAGCATAAAATAGGTTGAAATGCCTGCTGCTAGGGGCGTCGTAATCCAGCCGATTGCTACACCGCTAAGGGCACGTAGATTTATTTCGCGCGATCCTTTTACCAGTCCAATGCCCAACACAGAACCTATAACTACCTGTGTGCTGGAAACTGGAACAAGCGGCAGGGCAGGCAGTCCAGCGCTATTTAGGAAATCTGCGAAGGCTACCGAAGAAAACAAAAACAAAACCAAAGCTTGCGAAAGCACTACTACAATGGCAGCTTCCGCCGAAAGCGACAAAATACCATTACCTACTGTATTCATCACACGCTCACTGTATGTAAAAATACCCACCGCAATAGCTAATCCGCCTAACAGAAACAGTAACTGAACGCCATCAATAGTAAACAAACCAAAATTGAGCAGGATATTTGGTGCTGCCGAAACGAATACACCCATAATATTGGCAATATTATTGGCTCCCAGACTGTAGGCGCCAAAAGCCCCGGCTAATATCAGGCTTATTCTTATAATTGTGTCAAGCTTGATGACATGAATTTTAGATTTTCGTAGCGTGATGCGCACCAACTTATACAGCAGGGCAGCAAAAATAGCTCCCAACACAGGACCACTGATCCAAGTACTTACAATTTTCCATAGTGTGTTGTGATCCAAATTGTTGCCTGTAAATAAAGTCCAACCGATTATACCGCCAACCACAGCCTGACTTGTAGAAACGGGAAGGCCTTTGCGGGTCATAAAAAATACGGTGAATGCAGCCGCTACAGAAATGGTGAAACCACCGGCCAGCGCATCAACAGTACCTAGCTTGTTTAAGGTTTCGGCTCCACCTCGTCCCTGAAAAACAGCGCCTAAAATAACGAAAATGCTGGCAATCCAGGCGGCACGCTTAAAACTTACCATCTTAGAACCGACGGCAGAGCCAAAAATATTGGCTGCGTCGTTGCTTCCCAAGGACCACCCCAGAAACAAGCCGCCGGATATATAGATGAGAAATAGCATTTAAGCAGTTATTAATTATTAAATGGTGCGCTTGATGGCCATAATGGTGAGTAAATCAGCTGCGCGCTCAGCAGCATCGGATAAGTTTTCAATATGTAAGGTGAAATACCTGAGGTGTATTTTTTCGCTTAATTTCAGGTTGGGCATATCCTGAAACACCTTTCTTTTTATGCTGTCAGCTAGCTTATCAGCTTCTTTTTCATAAAGATATACACGGTGTATTTTTTCTTTGATAGACTCCGGATCACGAAAATATGCCCTTGCTGTGGGGATTACTGTTTCAGCAGCCAATACTGAAAGCTCGGTAAGCTTAATCATATCGTTATGCAGCTGAGGTGGAATGAATGGAATTTCTACATCAAACTGGTAGAGGTTAGATTTGGTGAGGTCGATAAAGTTGTCCAGTTCTTCCAGCAGCCGCATAATATCGCCCCTGAGCTGTGGCATGAGTGATTGCGTATAAAGTATGTTTTCAATTTTCCGCTTGATGATGTCGGCATCGGTTTCTAGTGTAGAAAGTGTTTTGAGATTGTCGGCAAAATTTTCCTTGTTCTCGTAAAGATAATTTTTTACGCCTTCCTGAAAGATTAAAATACCCTGATCAATCTTGTCGAGAAATTTTTCAATCAGATCGATGGATTTATTGGCATGTTTAAAGCTGAACATACGCTTACATTGATTAGTGAGTTTAGAGGTTCAAATATATGTAGAAATTGTATTGAAAAACGAAGTTGATAGCTTATTGTTTTTGGGTGTGTGAATTAGTGTAGTGGTAATAAAAAGTGTAAATAGCAGAAAAATAGCATTATAGAAAAAGTATGTTAATGCTAAATCAGCATTAATTTAAAATCTACTTAATCATGTAGGGTATCAGTAGGGTTAGTAATTATGTTATTTAGAATGGTTCTAAGAATGATTATGAGTTGATAAGGGCACAACTTGGGATTTAAATATGCTTAACCAATTACATTCTTTGAATTGCGTTTTGACCCAAAAAGTTTATCTTTATACCTTTAAAATCTCATCGAATCCAAAAACCAAAATCATGAGAAAGAAAACTATTTTATTATTCATTGGATTTTTGCTTTTGCAAACTGCTCTTTTTTCGCAGGAGGAAGACTCACTATTCTCGAAAGTATTATACAATCAAGCGGAAGGAATTCACGTATTGGCAAGTGTTAAAGCCGGTCAAGACAGTTTGATGTTGGTAAGTATTGGAGATTATGGAAATATGGGTGGAATACAATTAATTGATGACCAAGGTGTTGTGCATTGGTCTAAAAAACTAGCTAAGAATGGTTCTAATTTGACGCCCGTTGACTTAATTCGCACCGAGGACCAACATTTTCTGATTTGTGTGAATGAAACCACTTACAACCCCACTAGTCTCGCCATTTTAATAGTTAAAATAAACCTTGAAGGAGAAACGCTTTGGGTAAAAAGATTTAACGTTGAAAATGGCGCATCTGCCTCGGGCATGGTGCTTTCGGCCAACGGAGATATATTGATTACTGGTTTGGCTATGCAAAGTGTGACAAGTTATGACACGAAGCTGTTGTTGCTGCGCATCACTAATGAAGGCGCGCTAGTGTGGTCAAAAACTTATAAAACAGCCACTTTAAAAGATAGAGGATTGGCTGTAGCCGAGTTAAGCACGGGCGATATAGTCATTGGTGGCCTAGCTAAAGGTGAAGGAAATTATAGCACTGAAATTTGTATTACGAAAACGGATGCTACGGGAAATTTGCTTTGGGCAAAGCAGAAAATATCCACAGGAATTTACTGGAATAGCGTGGTGAATGATTTGGTGGTTTCGCCAGATGGTTTTTATTTATGTGGAAGTGCCTCAGACGCTGGTGGACTGTCAATATCATTTAATATGGACGGTGAAATTATATGGTCTAAAACATTAGATCAGTTTTTTGAAAGCTGGTATGATCCGATTTATAGGGGAAGAATAGCTAAAACAACAGATGGCGATTTATTGTTGAGTTATGGAACTGAATTTCTAGGCGGATTTGCATGCAGGTTAAACGCTTCCAGCGGAGCCGCAGTTTGGTCGCAGAGGGTGGAAATGCAGCAAATGGGTATTCAGCAACTTTCAGATGGTGGCTATCTTTTTATTGGACTTGGTCCGCTGATGGGTGTAAAAGATTTGCGTAATCCCCAAACTGGCCTTATCAGAACCAATGAAATCGGCGAAGGAATTGATTGCGTATGGGATTTGCCTTTTGATACTAAAGATTATGTTGTTGATTTTACAGCCTTTTCATATACCGTTGAGGATGTAGGAACCATGACAGGTGATTCGCTTCAGTGGCTTGATTATCCGTTAACATATATAAATGGATGTGTGTATTTTATAGGTGCGGTAAATGAGTCACCTGATGCTACAAAAGCCTTATCCGTATATCCAAATCCAGGTAAAGCACCGTTTAGGTTTATGCTGGAAGAGTTGCAGCCGGAAAGTCATGCCCAATTATCGCTTTATGATAGCAAAGGGCAAAGTGTTTTTACCAAGGTAGGACGTTGGAGTGAGTTGCAACTTATGGAAAAACAACTGCCAGCAGGTATTTATTTGATTCAGCTGAAGGCTAAATTAGGTGTGTTTGTCGCGCGATTGGTGGTGGAATAGGGGAATTGAAGAGTTAAATTGTTTGGAGTCAATTCAAAAATGACTTTCAGGCTCTATCGCGCAACACTTAACATAGCATGATGTAATTTATAAAACTATCAAGCCTACTTATTATGAAACTCGAAGAAGCCATCCAAAAAATCCTGAAACAAAGAGGCGAACCCATGACGGTAGCCGAACTTACTGACTCTATCAACGCACAGCAGCTTTGCAGCCGACATGATGGCTCGGCAATATGCGATTTTCAGGTGCATGGCCGCAGTTTTAACCGTAAGGATTTGTTTGAAAGGAAAGGAGCGGTGGTGAAACTATTAGAGAAGTGAGTTTTTGAATATTTAGCTTTTCTACCTAGATAGCAAGAGCTAAGTTAAGTATCCCTTTAAAACGCCCACATTTGGGTAAAACGCTTTAATAAAACCTTAACACAAGCAATTTGTTATCTTTGTTACACTTTTGAGTACATTCACATTGGAAAACTATGGCCGGTAAAAAGAAATTTGGTGCGTTTGCGGGTGTATTCACCCCTTCCTTGTTGACGATTCTTGGTGTAATCATGTATTTGCGTATGGGCTGGGTTGTTGGAAATGCCGGCCTTATAGGCACGCTTGCGATCATCTTTTTAGCACATGTGATTTCAATCTCAACAGGATTGAGTATTTCTTCTATTGCCACAGATAAAAAGGTGGGTGCAGGTGGTATTTACTACATCCTTTCGCGCAGTTTGGGAATCCCTATAGGCGGGGCGATCGGACTTACTTTGTATATTGGTACGGCCTTTTCTATTGCACTTTATCTTATTGGTTTTGCCGAAAGTTTCAATGTGTATATGGGCTTTGCCGACACCGTCAACGGTCTGCGCATCACCGGTACG
>CAZOEV010000026.1:0-11454 GCA_964578915.1 uncultured Lentimicrobiaceae bacterium | reverse complement strand
TGTTTTTAATCAAAATTTATCCCACAATATAAGTATTTAGCTGGACACCTCAAAATATTATATATCCTAATGTCTCACTTGAAGGATCGGGTGGTGGATTACAAAGCGGCAACAAAGTATATCTTGGTCGTTTTAATGCCAACACCACTATTAGCTGGGCTTTGGTAGCTGATGGTTGGAATGGAAGCGAAGTGGAGGACAAACGCTGGACAGTATATTCTAACAAGAATCTAAATGCAGCAACAGATCCCGATTTAAAGCAACAAACCGTGCTATTGTATGATCCGGGCCGTGAAAGACTGCTGCTGGGTATTGAAGATATATTGCGGGAAAGAAGTGGTTGCGATCATGATTTTAATGATGCCGTTTTTTATGTTACCGCCAATCCAATTCAGGCAATCGATGTAACTGATCTTCCGACGGTTGATTATACAGGTGATGACAGAGATGGTGATGGTATTCCAGATAATTTTGACGATTATCCGGATGATCCAGAAAAAGCTTTTGACAATTTTTTCTTCACAGAAGGGGATTTTGGTACGCTAGCTTATGAAGATTTATGGCCGTATCGTGGTGATTACGACTTTAATGATGCAGTAATCGACTATAATTTCAATCAAATTACCAATGGTGATAATGCCCTCGTCGAGTTGAATGCAACATTTATTCTACGTGCACACGGTGCTTTCTTCCACAATGGATTTGGGATTGAGCTGCCGATTCAGGCTTCTGATATTGAAAGTGTTGAAGGAACTATTTTAAGTAGCGATTATATCAGCTTGAATGGCAATGGAACGGAAGCCGGACATGCTAAAGCAGTTGTGATTATGTGGGATGATTCTTATGAGATATTAAGTCCGGCCTACAGCGGAATTGGCGCCAACACCAATCCTGAAATGCCATTTCAGATTCCTGATACAATGAATGTTAACATAAAATTGGTTAATCCAGTGGCGATGAATCAAACTGGTGTGCCGCCTTATAATCCGTTTATAATTGTTGATGGACAGCGAGGTGTTGAAGTGCATCTGCCTAACAAAGCGCCTACGGCTTTGGCTGATATGAGTTTGATTGGCACAGGCCATGACGACAGTGATGCTGCTAGCAATCGCTATTACAAAACGCAGGAAAATTTGCCTTGGGCAATTAATATCGTTGAAAAATTTGTTTACCCCATAGAAAAAGCAGAAATCATCAAAGCCCACCTCAAATTTGCTGAATGGGCCGAAAGTGGCGGAAGCGTCTATCCGGATTGGTATAAAAATGAATCGGGATACCGCGATAACACATTCATTTATGAAGAAAAAAGTGAATAGTTGAAAATTGTTGAATATTGAAAAGAGCCGGTTTATGCCGGCTTTTTTCTTGCGCCAGTTTTCTGTTGTCTCGGTGATTTCAAATTTCTTTTGCCGAAAATTAATGTAATTTTGACCATATTTTCACCAATGACACAACAAGCACGAAAAACATTATTTGCCGAAATGATTATTCCGCTGCCGGTTCCTGGCACGTTCACTTACCGAATTCCCTACGAACTTAACGAAACGGTAAAAGTTGGACAACGCGCTATCGTGCAGTTTGGGCGAAAAAAAGTGCTTGCAGGAATTATAAGTCAGCTTCATGAAAAAATTCCATCGAATTTCAGTCCCAAATATATTCTTGGATTACTGGATGAAAATCCGGTGATTTTTCCGCAACAGCTTGAGTTTTGGTCGTGGATGCAACAGTATTATATGTGTCATATTGGCGAGCTAATGCAGGCAGCACTTCCTTCGGCACTTAAATTGAGCAGCGAATCGCTCATAACGCTTTCGCAGAATTTTCAGCCTGATGTACAGTCGCTTAACGAATATGAGTATCAGATTGTTGAAGCACTTGAATTGCAAAGCAAGCTCACTTTAACGGAAGTAAGTCAAATTTTAGGTTTCCAAAAAGTAATGCCTTTGATCAAAAACATGATTGACAAAAAGATGCTCGTCATGGAAGAAGATTTGAAGGAAAAATACCACGAAAAAACAGAGAAATTTGTCCGGCTGGCTTCCCAGATGAAGTCGGATGAAGCCATGCAACAACTGATGGATCAGTTGGAGAAAAGGGCTTATAAACAACTTGAAATTGTGCTGGCTTTTCTTAGCCAAGCTACTGGCGATGAGCAAGAAAAAGAAGTGTCGCAGCAAGTTTTGCTTAAAAAGTCAAACGCCTCACATGCTCAACTGAAAGCCCTGGCAGAAAAGGGCGTTTTCGAGATTTTCGAGAGAAGCATCAGTCGCCTAACGCGCTACACTGCAAATAGCTCGCCCGACGCGATTCAGTTGGCGACAAATCAGCAGTTAGCACTTGATCAAATCCAACAGCATTTTACTGAAAAAGCGGCGGTTTTGTTGCACGGCGTTACTTCTAGTGGTAAAACTGAGATTTATATCAAGCTTATTGATAAACACCTAAAAAGGGGAGAGCAAGTGCTTTTTCTGCTGCCCGAAATTGCCCTCACTACCCAGATTATTCAGCGGCTCAAAGGCTTTTTTGGCGAGCAGCTTGGAGTTTACCATTCTCGCTATAACGCGCACGAAAGGGTCGAAATTTGGCAGGATGTGCTGAAATTTGATCCCGAAAAAAAAAGTACAACACATCAACTGGTTATCGGGCCGCGTTCGGCTTTGTTTTTGCCCTTTAAAAAACTTGGACTCATTATCGTTGACGAAGAACATGACAATTCTTACAAACAATTTGATCCTTCGCCGCGATATCACGCCCGCGATGCCGCGCTTATGCTTGCGCGCATGCACGGTGCAAAAGTGCTGCTGGGTTCGGCCACGCCGGCTTACGAAAGTTATTTTAATGCCAAGACAGGAAAATATGGCCTGGTAGAAATCAATGAGCGTTATGGAGGGATACAACTACCAGATATTGAGATCGTTAACCTGCGTGAGGAGAAGAAGCGTAAAACAATTCAATCGCATTTCAGTAGGCCGCTAATGCTGCAAATGGCAGAGGCTATCAAAAAGCAGGAGCAAGTTATTTTGTTTCAAAACAGAAGAGGTTTTGCGTTGCGGCTCGAATGTGATGAGTGCAACTGGATGCCGGAGTGTCGTCATTGCGATGTTACCTTAATTTATCACAAAAGCCAGCGGATGTTGCGCTGTCACTATTGCGGATATGCCGTGGAGGTGCCTTCTGAATGTCCCGAATGTAAAAGCACAGCGCTGAGGATGCACGGCTTTGGCACCGAAAAAGTGCAGGACGAACTCCAAATTCTGATGCCTGATGCCCGCATTGGCCGCCTGGATATGGATACCACGCGTAGCAAATTTGGTTTCCAACAGATTATTGAAGCCTTTGAAGACCATAAAACAGATATTTTGGCTGGCACACAAATGGTTACTAAAGGGCTTGATTTTGATCGCGTTAGCATTGTGGGCATCCTCAATGCCGACAATATGCTTTCCTATCCTGATTTTCGGGCGCACGAACGCAGCTACCAGTTGATGGCGCAAGTTAGCGGTCGCGCCGGAAGGAAAACCAAACAGGGCAAAGTCATCATACAAACGCATCAGCCTGGTCATCAGATATTGAAAGATGTGATTGGAAATAATTATATTGAACTGTTTGAACGTCAAATGATTATTCGTCGGCAATACCAATATCCGCCTTACTATCGCTTAATACTTATCCGGTTAAAGCACCGCGATGCACACAAGTTAAATGTGGCAGCAAGCGATTTGGCCTTGATGCTGCGTGAAGTTTTTGGTAAAAACCTTTTGGGACCCGAATTTCCGATGATTTCAAGGATCAGAAACCTGTATATCAAACATATTTTACTCAAATTTGATCGCCGAGATCAGGCTGTAGAGCTAAAAATCCAACTACTGAAAAAGCTGGCTATTTTCAGCGGAAATATTGACTATAAATCCGTTATTGTACAAATTGATGTTGATCCACAGTAATTTAGTATAGCTATTGTTTTACCAAAATCCTGCTGTTTTAAACCTTTTACTGATTTTAAGATTTTTTTTAAGAAATCTATAAATACATTTACCGTTTCGGCTGTTATAAAGAGAGTTTATTTATAACAAAACAAATTCAGACGCGCTAGTAAGCAGTCAAAATCATATCCGTTAAGTTTAGACTATCATTATGCACACATTTTTGAAGCTTTTAATTGTTATTTCATTTATCTATTTCCCCGTTCAAATTTTTGCTGAAACGCTAATTCCCGCTGATGTTGAAAGTGGTGTTAAGGGAAAGGTTTTTGATAAAACGAGTGATGGCGTGGTGGAATATGCCACTATTATGGTTTATAGCTTGCCCGACTCCTCATTTGTTTCTGGCGGAATTACTGATGCCAAAGGTAGTTTTGAGTTGAAGCTAAAACAAGGAAAGTATTTTTTGACCGTAGAATTTTTGGGCTATTACAGCATCAGCGTTGATGATTTTGAAGTAGAACGCGGGCGAGAAATGCGTGATTTAGGCAAACTTTTTATTATTCCAGATAATAAATTGCTCGAAGAGGTGGAGGTAGTTGCCGAAAAAAGCACCGTAGAAATGACGTTAGATAAGCGGGTGTTTAATATTGGCAAAGACATCAGTTCAACTGCCGGAAATGCGATAGAAGTACTCGAGAATATTCCATCTGTTACGGTTGATATTGAAGGTAATGTGAGTTTGAGGGGTGATGAAGGTGTGCGTATTTTGGTTGATGGAAAAGTTTCCGGCCTGGCCGGGATAAATAACCGCGATGCTTTACGAAGCTTGCAAGCTGATATGATTGAACGCATTGAGGTAGTTACCAATCCATCTGTGCGCTACGACGCCGAAGGAACGGCTGGAATCATTAATATTGTTTTGAAAAAAGACCGCCGCAATGGATTTCATGGGTCAATCGACCTTAAGGCGGGTACTCCACTGCAATATGGCGTAGGTATTAACACCAATTATCGCCTGAATAAGCTAAATTTTTTCGTGAATTATTCCCTTGACTACCGCGAACGCGATGGTGCTGGAAATTATCGACGCGATTTCTTCCGTGAAGAGGGTACTTTTACTACTTATCAAGAATCGGAACGCAAGCGTAAAGGCTTGAGCAATATGATAAGAACCGGTGCTGAGTATTTTATCACACCAAAGGACATCCTTACCTTTAGCTTGATGTATCGCATTTCTAATGATGAAAATAAATCAACAGTTTTTTACGATGATTATGGGCCTGGAAATGAGTTTCTGTCCTATAGTGAACGCGTGGATAGGGAAGAAGAAGTAGATCCTAATCTTGAGTATTCAATTGATTACAAAAAGGAATTCAAAAAAGAAGACCAAGTACTGACGGCTAACTTTCGATATTTTGATAATTCCGAAACCGAAAAATCAAATGTTATTGAAACAATAAGGCCCGCAGATATGCTCTTTACAGAAGAGTTTCAGAAGGTTGAAAATAACGAAAAGGAGGCAAACTTTCAGGCGCAATTGGATTATGTACATCCGTTCTCAAAAAAATCAAAGTTTGAAACGGGTATAAAATACGAGCAGCGCGAAATCGATAACAATTATGAAGTGCAGGAAAAAGACTCTACCGGTCAGTTTTTTCCAATGCCTGAATTTACAAATCGTTTTATTTACGATGAGAAAATTTTAGCCGTGTATTTGCTTTATGGTGGTGAGATGGGACGCTATTCCTACCAAGCCGGATTACGCACCGAATATGCAGATATTAATACAGAATTGCGCGAAACCAGCGAGCTGAACAACCAAAATTATTTCGATTTTTTCCCTAGTTTACACCTTAATTATAAGCTCACCGAAGAGGATCAGCTCCAGATAAGTTATAGCCGCAGGATTAGGCGTCCGGGTTTTCGACAGCTTAATCCTTTTAGGTCTTTTACCGATAATAGAAATATCCGCATCGGAAATCCAAACTTAAAGCCCATTTATACAGATAGTTATGAGCTAGGTTACTTGCGTTATTGGGATAAAGCAAGCTTAAATTTTAATACCTATTATCGTCGCAGCACGGATGTTTTTCAGCGCATCGAAATCGTTGATTCCGCTGGGATTACATATACTGGTCCAGTAAATTTCGCTTTAAATAACAGTATTGGGATCGAGCTGATTGGAAATGTCACTCCCTTAAAATGGTGGAGTCTAAATGGTAGTCTTAACTTTTTTCGCTCTATTACTGAAGGCGAAGCCAATGATATTTTTTACAACACCGATTATTTTACCACCACAGGCCGGATAATGAACAAATTCAATATTCAGCGCGGTTTTGATATGCAGTTGGCATTAAATTATCGCGGGCCAATGGATATGCCTCAGGGCACGCGCAAGGCAGTTTGGTCGGCTGATTTCGGTGCCAGCAAAGATGTGTTTAAAGGCCAGGGAACGCTAACGCTGAGTGTGAGAGATGTTTTTAATACACGAAAATGGGCGATGGAATCTTTCGGCGAAAACTTCTATTCAAATAGTGAATATCGCTGGAGTAGCACAACGATAACCCTCAATTTTAACTACCGCATCAACCAGCAGAAAAAACGAGGCGGCCAACAAGGCGGAGGAGAAGGAGGAATGGATGAAGGGGGAGAATTTTAGTTGGTTTTCTTGGTAGATTCAACGCGTAAAATACTGTCGCTGGCGTTTTCTTCAAATTCTTCGTCTGGAATTTCTCCATTAATTTTGAAGTTGCTGTAAGTCATTGTTACGCTTCCTTTAGATTTCCCTTCCTTGTCCTTTTTATCCGATTTCATATTTGTGATAAACTGCATTGGGATATCAATTTGACTGATGTCGAAAAACACTTGGGTGCTCACTGGAATGTCGTAAGCCAGATCCCCATAGCCAAACTTCATCAGGAAATTACCTTGCTGCTGACTGCTAATATCTACTTTATTTATTCTAAGTAATTCACGGTCAATCCATAAGCTGGCAATTACATAATCAGCATCTGGGCTCATTGGTACAATTTTAAGCAGGTGATTGGTGTCGTCAGCACTAACATAAATTGCTGTATGTGGCTGCAAAAGCATCTCCTGAATGGAAAAATCAAGTCCTTTTTTAGGGACAAGCACAAAGCCCGTAGCGCGGAATTTGAACTTATCGGGTGCCTTGAAAAATATTTTACCTTTCTTAATGGGGATATTGATAAAATCTACGTCAACATCAATACTTACATCTGCACGAAACGACTTAACCTCTGCGTTTTTTCGCATCACTTCAGCAATTAGGCTGTCGGCTTTTGGCTGCGCAAAAATACTATTGGCAAGGAATATAAATAGAATTAGAAGCGTACTTGAATTTGCGAAACTGACTTTTTTATTCATTGTTTGTATTGAATTTATGTCCGAATGTAACTTTTAGTTGAATGAAAACTCCAATTAAAACTTGTGTTAAATATTAGGATTGAATGTCTTTATGTTTGAAAATATATAATGCGGCCAGATAAAAAACTGTTATATGACCAATCATTATCCCAATTGCTGTGCTAATGGATTTCCAGTCAAGCGGTTCAGCGAAAAACAGTTGCCAACCATTCAAATAAGTCGTGAATAAGAATGGTTTTATTGGATCGAAAATTCCAATACTAAAATTGGTAATAATTGTAAATAAAATAAGCACCGACATGCTGGCAACTACTGGTCCAAGTGAGTTGGTGGCGTTAGTAGAGAAAAGAAAAGCCAATCCAGAAACCACCCACATGCTTACCATTCCGTAGCCATAGGCTGCCATAAAACGCCATAAAACATCTGTTGAATCAAAAATATTTATTGTCTCCATCAGCACAATCATATCGCCCGATGCGAAAAATAAACGGCCTACTATTAAACTCATAAAAACCAAGAACAACACGAGCATTGCGGTGTAAACCTGTGCTGTGATATATTTGGCTGTCAGTAGTTTGGTGCGACTTACAGGCCTGGTAATCAGTAGCCTGAAAGTTCCACGACCAGCTTCCCCTGAAACCAAATCGCCAGCAACTATGGCTACCAAAATGGGGATGTGAATCCACAGACTGTTGAGAATCACATACGAAACAGTGTAAATGTTGATTAGGTTACCTTCCAATACGAAAACGTCCGAAAGGCTTTTTATCAAAAAATCTAGCAACTTTTTGCCTTCCACAAACATGCCTAATTGTATCACAAGCACGATCAACAAAATGGCTGCAAAGCCAATATAGGTCATCCCACGACGAAAAAGCTTGGTAAATTCTATCCGTATTAAATTTGTCATGCGGTGATGGTTAAGAAGTAGTCTTCCAGGCTGTTGAGTGCGTTTAATTGATATACGCTTACCCCTGATTCAACTAACATTTGATTGATTTTTGGGACATCCTCAAAAGCTGTTTCAAAAATAATTTCTTTAAGTTTATTCTGCTCGGGATTAAGGTGTGGATATGCATTTTTAATCAGCACAATGGTTTTTACAGCGTCATCAGTCATTAAAATTATTTTGACTTTGCTGCTTTTGAGCAGTGTTTTAACTTCGCCTTCTACTAATACTTTTCCGCGGTTTATTACTACCATACGATTGGCTACCAATTCCATCTCGCGCAAAATATGAGACGAAATTATTAGCGTTTTGCCCATTTCCTGGTTCAATGTAAAAAGCAAGTCTCTTACATCTTTAATGCCCTGAGGATCAAGTCCATTTAATGGCTCGTCAAGAATTATCAAATCGGGATTATGCAATAATGTTTGCGCAATGCCGAGCCGCTGTTTCATTCCCTGGCTAAAAGTGCGCACTTTGCTAGTTGCTCTATCGCGCAGGCCAACCATATCAAGCACTTCATGGATGCGGGCATCGTCTTTCGGGAGATTGGAATAGCGTGCTAATAATTGCAGATTTTTTTCGGCAGAGAGATAATTGTAAAAATCGGGTCGTTCAATCAAAGCGCCCACTTTGCCAAGTAATCGAAAATTTTTGCGGTTCATAGTTTGACCAAATAGCTTAACCTCACCGCCATTGGGTTTAATAAGCCCCAGTATCATTCTGATTGTTGTGCTTTTTCCGGAACCGTTTGGTCCCAAAAAACCGTAAATATCACCGCGATTTACTGTGAAACTCACGTCATCAACTGCTTTTAATCTTCCGAATTGCTTTTGAAGACCATGTGCTTCAACTAGGCTGTTTTCGATCATCAACGCATTGTTTTGCTCTGAATGCGATTCCAGTGTGGTTTAAAAATATTTAGCGAAGCTTGTCGCTTACTTCTAAAAGGCAATAGATGAAAGTTTTTAACCCCTGGAACATGAAACTGATACCTTACAAAAGGCCGCGACAGTGCAGTATTTGCTTGTGAATTATAGCGTACAGGACTACTTTTTCTTCTTGATAGTTTTGAAATAAAATGTTGAAATATATTGCTCATTGTTCTGTTATTATTTGCTTACTTAAACAACAAAAAACAGGCCACGATTGTTCGGTGCTAAAAGCGTGTTTTAATCAAATAGGTAACGATTGTTTTTAAGTCAGAAATAGACCGACACAAATGTGATAAAAATGGGATTTACCTATGCAGAAGTTATTCTTCTACAATTACATAAATAACTTCGTTATTGCGTTTCATTAGGTATTTTTCTCGGGCTAATTTTTCAAGCATTACGGTATCGTTTGTCAATGCTTGACTTATGGCAGTTTGAGCTTCAATTTCCTGGGTGTAATAGGCTTTGCGCGCTTCAAGTTCTGATAAATTGCTATGCATCCTAAATTGATTCGTTAGCCTGTTTTGATCAAAGAAAATCATCCAAACACCAAATATAATCAGGGTATAGAAGTATTTATTGCGAAGCAGGTGCTGAAGTTGACTTTTGTTCATCGGAGAAATGCTTTGTGCAAAGATAAGACAAGCTATACCGAAAGTCGAAGGTTTCTTGACTAATTATTAGCATTATATTGTTAATAAGCTGATAAATGTAGGTTTTAACTGCGTTTTTGTAAATGGCATCAAGCTCGTATCTAGATTACTTTTCCTTTAATAGTTAGATATTTTGCTTGCTTTTTCGACAATATTACTAACTTTATGCAACAATTTGAAGCCTTTTTTAGGCTTTTAGACCTTTTTTGAACCACTTAAATCAATTATCATGGAAGAAAATCAACAACAGGAAATGATGATCAGGGAACTGATGCAGCCTTTAAAAAATGCCACCGGCTGGATTAAATTTTTGGGTGTTTTACTTATAATTTATGGCGTAATTATGGCTATAAGCATTGTAGGTTTGCTTATTGCCTGGCTCCCAATATGGTTAGGTGTTTTGCTTGTCCGTGTAGCCAAGAATACCAATATTGCCTATTACCAAGGTAGCAAAATTGCGGTAGTTGAAGCCCTTAAAAATATGGGTAGCTACTTTACGATATATGGCGTTTTGGCTCTAATTGGTATAATTTTTTCAGTCGTGTTTTTCATTTTTATTATTGCCACTGGGGTGCTATGGGAAAGCATGGATAGCATATCAAATATGTATCTTTAAAAAAAGACAGCTTAGCTTTCCTGGTCCTTTGATAAATCCTTCTTAATAAGCGCTTTAGGATTAGTTTTGTCCTCTGTGCTACTGATCTTTGACTGCATTTCGTCTAGCTGGTTAATAATGTCGGCTAGGCGGTGTTCATTGCTTTTTATGCGCTTACTCAAGTCGTTGATGAGTTGCTGAAGACCTTGTTTAAAAGTGTCAAACTGTTTGTTCTGTTGATTTGCTGTATGTGGCAAATCATATAATTTTTCCTCTAAAATACGGAGGTGTTTTTTGTTGTTGCGCCTGTGGATAAAAAACAAAATGATCATCAAAAAAAGTATGGAGGTGCTGGCAATAAACAAAAAGGGGAGTAAGTCTTCAAAGTTGGGCATGGTTGCAATTAGTTTGGAGCCCTGGTTTAAGTTGTTGATTTAATGTCGTCAAAAATACTTGAATTTTCTTTTAGCCGAAAGATTGTGCTGTTTATTGTTAAAAAAAACATAGTTTTTTTGGTTTATGAGGTCGCTTTACTAGGCTGCTGCCCCGAAAACTATTACACACTTTAAACCGCGATTCGATGTTAGTGTCATGTCAACACTGTTTTAGTCAGTCTAAGTCTTGCCCTTTTCCCCCAGCCTGTTTAGCGGCAGTGAGGCTCTGCAAAAATTATAATCCGCACCTAGCTATAGCTATGCGCAGATTTTCTTTTATGACCGGAGAAAAATTGTTAAGACTTAACCTACACAACAGCATTGACACGACACTAGGTTTAATTAAGAATTAAACTTTGACAGCATTATTAAAACTTTGTATGTTGCACTATACCAGTGTATCGCTATTTATGGCTCAATTTTTTTTAATTTTTCTTCAAAAAGATTTGCGATTTCAGAAAATGGCGTATATTTGCACACCCAAACGTTAAAGGGAGCTTAGCTCAGCTGGTTCAGAGCATCTGCCTTACAAGCAGAGGGTCACTGGTTCGAATCCAGTAGTTCCCACAACAAAAAAAGAG
>CAZOEV010000025.1:0-11471 GCA_964578915.1 uncultured Lentimicrobiaceae bacterium | reverse complement strand
GAATGTTATTTACGAAGACAATTCGCAAGTTTTTAAGATCGCATTGTATTAAATGGGATTAAAAAATCACCCTTCAAAACTGCGTGACTGGGTATAGCCGCGCCATTTTTCGAGCAAGGTGGAAATATCTTCAGGTAATTCCGATTCAAAAAACATATTTTCACCTGTGTGAGGATGCTTGAAGCCCAGCGATTTAGCATGCAATCCTTGGCGTGGCAAAATCTTAAAACAGTTGTCAATAAACTGCTTGTATTTGGTGAAAGAAGTGCCTTTTACAATACTGTCGCCCCCATACCAATTGTCGTTAAACAAGGGATGACTGATATGTTTCATGTGAGCCCTAATTTGGTGTGTTCTGCCTGTTTCTAGCTGACACTCAACAAGTGTTACATAGCCAAAACGCTCTAAAACACGGTAATGCGTAATAGCTTCTTTGCCAAATTTGCCATCAGGGAAAACACTCATCACCTTCCGATCTTTCAGACTGCGCCCAATATGGCCGGTAATAGTTCCAGAATCTTCGTCAAAATCGCCCCAAACCAGGGCCTGGTATTTTCGCTCGATTGTATGGTTGAAAAACTGCTTCGCCATCACCGCTTGTGAAATCTCATCTTTGGTAATCAGAAGCAAGCCTGTGGTATCTTTATCAATACGATGTGCCAGATAACCATAGCTGTTTTCAATTTTTTGGCCAGTTTTTTCAAAATGGAAGGCCAACGCATTAAGCAACGTGCCATCAAAATTGCCGTGCCCAGGATGAACAACAAGGTTAGCCTGCTTATTAACAACAACAATATATTCGTCTTCGTAAACTATATTCAGTGGAATATCCTCAGGGGTAATCTCCACTATACGAGGTGGATAAGAGAAAACAACCGTGACTACATCATTTGGTTTAATCTTATAATTTTGCTTTACTTCCGCTCCATTCACTAGAATATTTCCTGCCTTAGCAGTCTGTTGAATTTTATTTCGTGAAACATTTTCGATACGGTTGAGAAGAAATTTATCTATTCGGAGTAAATCTTGGCCTTTGTCGGCCACAATGCGATAATGTTCGTATAGTTCGCTATTGTCGTCATCTTTTTCAAAATCCTGAAGCGGAAAATCTGTGTTCATAATACTATTTAATCAGTAGTTTTTGTGTGGCATTTTGCCCACTGGCGTTATTCACCCGTATCAAATACATTCCTTTAGTTAAACAATCCAGCTTGAGCTGATTTTGCCATTTTGTTTTGTAAACCACTCTTCCCGTGAGGTCGTAAATGGATATTTCAGTAGCATTATCGATGGAAAAACTTTCAGCACGTAAATTGATATGTGTGCTTGCTGGATTAGGGAAAATGCTCAATATAGGATTTTTAGTTAATTTATTTTCTTCATTTCCAACAAAATAAGATGACCCAACTACTGGTCTAAGCATGATTGATCCTGCGAAGAGACTGTTACTCCATTGTTCATCGGATTTATAAAAGTTATAAACGCTGTTGTCAAGGCTGGCATCAAAACCTATATTTATGCTGCCGATTTCTTCTTGCATTAACCCAATATAAAAGGTGCCGTTCATTATCAAAGGATCGGGAAAAGTGTAATAATGAAATCCATAGAGTGCTTCATCCCATTTGGGTCTTTGCCGCACAAACCGGTAAACTTCCTCACCGGGCTTTCCGTTATTGTCTCTCCAAACTACAATATCGAAAAATTTGTTATTTGCATCATCATAAGTTCTGTTGAAAAGCAATTGCACCCCGTTTAGCGTATCTGGCACGACCATTTTAAACTGCACTGCAAAATGTGCTCCTGCAGGTTCCAGGCCATAGCCCAATTCGGGAGTGCCATCATCATAGGCGAAATAATTATAAAATCCCTGTGTAAATTGCACCGAATCGGTGAGTGGCACTGCAAGTGTTGAATCGCTGATATAATGTGTAATCAGGTAGGATGTTGAATCCCTGTCAAAATCCAGAGAAAATAAGGAGGCCACAGGCGGACAAGCATGTGCAGCACCACATCCTGTAGCACAAGTTTGAAATCCTGAAATAGAGAATGGCAACAGGTTGCAGTTTCCTCCATCATAAGAAAACTGCTGACTGCCATTTATTTGCGTGGCTTTATAGCTGTAAGTGGTGTTATGCGTAATGCTATCAAGATTCGTGATGAAAAGATCAATGTTTGGGCGAACAGCATTTGTTGGGTCAGCACGATATTGCTTGTAAGGCATTGCTTGATAGCGTTTTAGAAAAGAGGGTGCTCGCTCCGAAAAGCTTATTTTTTTATAAGTTGTATCGGCAAAATTTCTGCCTTTATTTAAATAAACCAAGTCAATATTCCACTGATCAACATTGCTTCGGTAGGTAGGGAGGTTGTTGGTGGCAATGCTGCCGTAGTTGTAAAAACGAAGCTGAAAACGTTCTGTAAAGAAATCAGGATTGGTAACCGGAATCAACACCTGCCTAAAATAAGTGTTATCTTCTGCATGAAATTCCTCTAAAGTTTGTCCGCCAGCCGTAGCCCAAACTGTATTCCAATTTGTTGCAGGTTTAAAAACAGAATCGCAAGGCATCATTATTTCGTCGCCCCAAGTCAGAATGCGGTTGCTCACGATAAATAAGTTGGTGTCGCAGCCCAAAGGTGCAAACAGCGTGTCGAGTGGAAAGATAGAGTCAATTTGATTGGCTAGCAGATAATCGTCAACCCAAACCTTGGTGGAATCAATAAAATCAAGTTCCATCTCGCCACTTGGGAAGCCAAATTGTAAAATCAAGCTGTCATGAGGCTCTGGCTTATCACCACGGCCTTGTGGCTGATAGTAAAAACTGAAATAAATAGAATCCGCAGGCCGTAAGGCTTCTGGTGTAGGACCGAACACAGAATCGAGTCGAATTAGAACCGACTGCAATTGATCGGCTTTAAAAGGAAGAGAGGAAGCGTTGGGATACACTTCGCCGATTTCGTTCAGCACATCAAAAGTGGCCGCCGAAGTATTTGGTGGCATAACAGGAAAATCTTTGTTGATAAAAACCTGTTTATCAACCCATTTTTGTTGGTCGGGATAGATTTTCGAAGTAGTGAAGTCATCAAAAAATGGCAAAGTTACGGTGACTTCGGCTGCCTGACTACTTTTCAATGCAACAGCTTTTTGCTGAAGTTGGGAGTTTATTGTGAGTCCACTAAGGGTTTCTTGGGCGTGCATAAAAGGCATGCTTAGCAGGAAAACCAAGAGTAGAATGAGCAAGGGAATGAATTTATTTCTGACCATTATTCTTCAAACTGATATAAGTTATTAATAATTTGTTGCAAGCTATCTTTGCTGATATTGCTTGTCTGCATTTGGATGATAAGCGCTTCAAAGTCAATATTTTTGTCTGATCTAAACCAGATATCAATTTTTGTGCCCGGTTCCACTTCAATGCCTGGCAGGGTGGCGGGCTCTGTTCTGAAAACACGCGCACTAACAGAATCTTTATCTGGATAATACATGTTTCCCAGATTCAGGCTAGCCCTTTGCAAAGCAACTTTTACTTGATTTGGCCGCATTCCAACCAAAAATGGAAGCGTGGTTTTTTCACCATTACCACCATTACCCAGCACCAGATCGATATTGCTTCCCTTAAATATTTCAGTGCCTGGCTCAATCACCTCACCATTATAATGTTGTTCTATCACCGCGTTGCGGGCAAAATGATCAACATACACCAATTCATTGATGTTTAGTCCAGCATTTTCTAGCCGCACAGAAGCTTGTCTTATCGATAGATTTCTTAAATTAGGCATGGCGACACGCTCAGCCATTTGAGCCACAATGACATAATAAATATTCCGACCTTGTTTCACCCGGGAACCAGGCAGCGGATCTTGTTGAATGATTGAGCCATTAGGCGCACCTTTTTGATACACGCTATCCATAAGCACAAACTTAAAAAGCTGCTTATTTTGCTCAACAACAGTGCGGTAATATTGCCCACGGAAATCAGGAACGCTGTATACCTCGCCATGGCGCGTGTAAGAATCCAGTGATTTGAATGTTGCCCACGCAATGATAAACGAAAGCAACAATATAATTGCTAGATGCAGGTAAAAATTCTTTTTTGTTAGGAAAGTGAACACCCCCATTTTTTTATAATTTAGCCTGATTAAGTGCCGAATTGATTAAAAAACTATAACAGCCTGTTTTTATTGTATGTCGGGCGCAAAGATAGCTATTTTAATCGTTGACATTTAGCATTGAGCATAAGAGGAATAGTTGATTTTTATAAGATAATAAAGAGATTTTTATGAAAAAAATTGCCATAGTATGTGGTGGAGATTCAGGAGAATACGAAATTTCAGTGAAGAGTGCAGCAGTTGTCAAACAGCATCTAAACCCAAAAGTGTATGAATCCTGGTTGGTTTTTATTACTAGAAAAGCCTGGTATGTTCAATCCGAAAACAACGAGAAATATCAGATTGATAAAAATGATTTTTCGGTAACTATCGGCGGCAGGCATATTGTTTTTGATGCTGTTTTTAATGCAATTCATGGATCGCCAGGCGAAAATGGGTTGCTCAACGGCTATTTTGAACTGCTTAGCATTCCTTATACCTCCTCGGGATTGACGACATCAGCACTTACTTTTCATAAAGATTTTTGCAAACGCATCGTTCAAACTTATGGCATGAGCGTTGCTTCATCGGTGCTATTAAATGAGAATGAAGCTTTTGACGCTCAACAAATAATTGACTATCTTAAATTGCCTGTTTTTGTGAAGCCCAATAATGGCGGCTCAAGCGTGGGAATTTCAAAAGTGAAAACCGCAGAAGAGCTCATTCCTGCAATCGAAAAAGCTTTTAAGGAGGACCACCAGGTATTGATTGAAGCTTTTGCGAAAGGGCGCGAAATTGCCTGCGGAGCTATGGATGTAAAAGGCAGGTTAATCGTTTTTCCGCTGACGGAAATAGTGAGTAAAAATGAATTTTTTGATTATGAGGCCAAATACACCAAAGGCATGGCTGATGAGATAACGCCGGCACCCATTTCGGAGGACGATGAGCTGTGGGTAAAAACTACGGCTGCCCGCCTTTATCCACTGATGGAATGCAGAGGTTTTGTAAGGTTTGATTTCATCCTTACCGAAAATGATTTGATTTTTATCGAACTAAACACCGTTCCTGGTATTTCGGAAGCTAGTATATTACCGCAACAAGCAGAATTTATGGGGGTTTCACTGAAATCCTTATTTTCAATGGCTATCGAGAATATACTTCAGTAATTTAATCTGTAAGCGATCCGATAAACTCAATCAGCTTCTGTGTGGCAATAGCCCGGTGGCTGATTTTGTTCTTTAATGCGGCATCCATTTCAGCGAAAGTTTGCTGGTAGCCCTCAGGAAGAAAAACTGGATCGTAGCCAAAACCACTTTCGCCTGATTCTTTGGTCGTGATGATTCCACAGATTTTTCCTTCAAACTGGTAAAGCTGTCCTTCCCAAAATAAAGCGATTATAGTTTTAAAGCAGGCTTTACGGCTTTTTACACCAGACAATTCGCGCAGTAGCTTGTTCACATTGTCTGCATAAGTGGCATTTTCGCCTGCATACCGAGCAGAATATACTCCCGGCGCACCATCAAGTGCTTCAACTTCCAGTCCGGTATCATCGGCGAAGCAGTTTAATGAAAAGCGGTCGTGAATATAGTTGGCTTTTTGGATGGCATTTCCTTCAATTGTAGGTGAGGTTTCTGGAATATCGCCTTCAAACTGAATATCTTTTAAGCTCAAAAGCTGCAATTGTTTGCCTATAATATCCTGTATTTCAGCTATTTTATGTTGGTTATTTGTCGCGAAAACAAGCTTATTCATTTTTTAGCGGTATTTAAGTTCAATTGCTGGCAAAAATACACTAAAAATTGGGCGTGGGGACTTGGAGGATATGGTTGGTTATTGGGAAAAGAATAGTCTGTGCTTTATAGTGTTACTGGTTAAATCGATCTTTTGGTAAAATAAACCCGCGCTTTATTATGATGTAAATCAGCATAATAAAGCGCGGGAAAAAATTAATCAGAAATAGTTCTGTCTAAAATTAAGGCAGCACTACGGCATTGTATTGCGCCACGTTCACTTTTGGAATGCTGGCGTTGTACTTTTTGTTGATAGCATCAATAAAGGTGTTGGCAGCTACGGCATTTCCTTGTGGTGTAAGGTGCACGCCATCTGTAGAGAACGCATTTCCGGTAACAAAAGCATTCGTGAAGACTACGCCGTCCATTACGAATCCACCTGAAGAACCTTTCTTCATTACAGCATTCATATCAACATATGCCAAGTCGTAATTATCAGCAGCAGCTTTGATAGCCAAATTGTAGCCAGCAACTGCTTCATCAATGTCCATTATTTCTTTCTCATCTAAAACAAAAGTACCTGGAACAGGTTTTTGCGTTCCCCAAAAAGCACACTTAATAGAATCTTGTGGAATAGAAAGCAATACCAGCTCGTTAGCTTTTATCTGTCTGATTTGCAAAGCTTCATAGCCTGGAGGAACACCAATTGAAGGATCATGCATAACCATAGCATTGGCGCCAAGCGCGAAATTTATACGGTATTCTAATCCAAACTGTTCCATTGCGCCATTATACTGAGCATAAGCTGCATTGAGCTGATCTACTTGGCCCTGTTCAGTAAGCGCAATGGGATTGTGTGGAACTGTGGTAAAATACGGGATGTCAGTTATGTTCGGAATATTTGCGATAGCACCGCCTGTTGCAGTAGCTTTAAAAGTCATAAGAATGGCTTCCAAACTGGCCCCAAAACCTACACCTGGTGCACCATCTAACGGAGTGATTTGATCTGCTGAACCACCGGCGATAGCATAAGTAAGCACATCATTATTACCAATCCAAAGCGTGAAAAAAGTTGGCTTTACATTGGCAATTTCATCAATTACAGCATTTCCGGCTGCACTCGCAAAACGGCCATAAAATGGATTCAGTGTGGCATAACCAGGAGCAAGCAAGTGAGTTACTTTGGCACCAGGCACACCGATATTGTGGAAAGGACCTTGATCAGCAACAGAAGTGCCAAGCAATACGGCCAACTCTTGTTGTGTGGCATTGGGATTAGCTCTAACGGGACCCAGCGAAGTAGTGCCGAGGCAATCCTGCGTGAAGCCCATCTTTAGCTTGGTGAAAAGCACGCCATTGCTTGCGCCAACACCATCTTCTGTATTAATATAAGGAATGTTAAAGCTGCCAGTGCGGCCCACATATTCCATTTGTTCGGCTAGCATTTTTGAGAAAGAATTCTCTTGCGCGGACTTATACAAGGCATTGTCTGCATATCCAGCTGTTAAAGAGTTTCCTGCTGTCATATAAGTGGTGAAATCAGCATTGCCTTTGGAAGGCTCAAACTCATTGATTTCGGGCTGGCACGACCAAAGGCCGGCAAGCAATAAAGCACTAATTAGAAATTTATATTTCATGGGATATTTTTTTTAAGTTTAGAAACGATAGGATAATCCAAAGCCAGGGATAAACGCTGCAGATTTGTAGGTACCGCCAAAGTTGTCAGGCTGGTAATTTTTTTCGGCTTCAAGTCCGAAAATCTGCAAATACGATAGGTCGATACTCAAACGCTCGGTTGGATAAATGCTAACACCAAGTGTAAAAGCGAGGTTATCAAGGCTAACCGTTTCAGGTGTGAAATAGTCTTCGTTAGTCGGACTTGGATCATAATAAGCACCAGCCCTCAAAGTAAACATTTCGTTCAACTGATACTCTGCGCCGATGCGTGGGATAAAAGTGTCTTTGTACTGGCGCGGGTTTACTGAATTCAGGAGTTCGCCTTTTTCTTCAAAATCAAATTCAAGGCTTTCGTAAGTACCCCACATTACCCAGTTTACTTCTGCTGCCAACAAAAGCTTTTCGGTGGCCTGATAGGAAACGCCAAAATCCAAGTTGCCAGGAAGTGGGAGAGAGGCTGAAAATTTATTTTCGGCCGGAATGGTTGTGCCCAATGAAAAAGGAACGTTAAATTTAGCGTCACCACCCGAAACATCCATTGTCATTTCTGAGCGGTAGTTTACACCAAGTGAGAGTTTTTCTGAAGCAACATAGAATGCACCCAAGTTAAATCCTATGCCTGATGCTGAACCGTCGAGTTCCACATAACTATCGGGGCCGTAATTCAAACCTTTTTGTAGCTTTACGGATCCAGTAGTATAAACCAAACCGGCACCAATTCCGAGTTTTTCGGTGATTTTGTAAGAAATGGTAGGCTGAATAAATATGGCCTGCAATGCGATATTTTGAATCAGCAGGCGTCCGGCCCAGTCGTCTTCCCACTTAGCCGAGCTACCATACGGCGTATAGATAGCCAAACCAACAGCCCATTTTTCATTTATTTTACCGGCACCATACACATAAAAAGGAGTGCCTAACTTATTGTCAGTCTCAGAAACTAGATTTTGTCCGGTACTTTGAAAACTAATTTTAGAGATGATTCCGCTAAGGCCAGCAGAGAAATCCATTTTAGTTTCCATCATACTTAAAGCACCATGATTGAAGAACATAGATGATGCTCCCATTTGTAGGCCTGTTCCGGTAAGTCCCATACCCGTGCTTCTGTTGCTTTGCAACCGCACTTGATAGCCGCCGGCCTGAGTTGTTATGTAGCTCATGGCCAATAGCATAGAAAAAATAAATAATTTGCGCATAGATTTGTTTTTATATTAAATCGGCGCAAGGTACACTTTTTTTTAAATAGGTAATCAAGTATTAGATAACTCTCGTCCGCATTATTTGTTATCTAATTGCCAATTAACTGGAAGAAATCCAATTATTTTTAGGTAATCATTGGCCTGAGAAAAGTGTTTGCAGCCCAAAAATCCGCGATGAGCTGAGAGCGGGGAGGGGTGAACGCTCTTCAAAATAAGGTGTTTGCTGCCGTCGATCAGCTTTTCTTTGCTGATGGCATGTCTGCCCCAAAGCATAAATACAACGCCCGCCCTGTTTTCGGAAACCGAACGAATGGCCGCATCCGTAAATTGCTCCCAACCTTTTGAGGCATGAGAAGCTGCGGCAGCTTCACGAACTGTTAAAACGGTGTTTAGCAGCAAAACGCCTTCCTTTGCCCAGGGCATCAGGTTGCCGCTTTTTGGGATAACAAAACCAATATCTGAAGCTAGCTCTTTAAAAATATTTCGAAGACTTGGCGGAGGTTTTACGCCTTCAGGCACAGAAAAAGCTAGTCCGTGTGCCCGTCCTGCTCCGTGATAAGGATCTTGCCCTATGATAACAACTTTTACGGCGGGTAAGGGCGTGGCATTAAAAGCCTGAAATATAGTTTTGGCTGGCGGAAAGATTCTGTATTGTTGCATTTCTTGCTTCAAAAACTGCTTTAAATCAATAAAATAAGGGGCTTCAAACTCAGGACGAAGCACTGCATACCAGCTTTTATGAATATCAGGTTGGTTTACCATAGGTAGTTTTTTAGGTGTTTGAACAATAAATTAAGCCGCTTTACTGTTGTTTGAATAAATATGTGTTACTTTGTAACCAATTATTGATGCATATCTAATATATCTTTGCTAAAATATGAAAAAAATAGCGCTTTTCTTCACTTTTGTTTTTATGATTGCTTTATTAGCTGCTTCTTGCAAGTCAAGTAGTAAATGTGCTGCCTATGGAGAGTCACATAAATTTCAACGCGAAACAAAATATTAGTCGAACCGACCTGCTTATCTTTCACAGTTGCCTGTTAAAAGTAGTATTATGATACAACGGGCTTTTTATTTCCTAGTTTTATTGCTGTTTGGCTCTTTGCCGTCAGCCTTGCTGGCGCAGCAGGATGATTTTGTCGATGAGGAAAATGTGGAGGAAATGATTATTTACAACCGCGAACGTTCTGCAATTATTCAGATGCATTCGTTGGGTTATGGCATTGCTTATCGCCCGGGAAAGAATCCTACTGCCTTTAAAACCTACCTCTGGAATTTTGAGCTAGTTACAATGAAATCGCCTAAGCAAATCAAGGTTATAAATCCATACTACAACAACTCAAAGCGCTATGTTTACGGAAAGCTAAACGATGTGTTTATGCTAAGAGCCGGCTACGGACTCAAGAAACAGCTAAACCGCAAGCCATATTGGGGCGGCATCGAACTGCGCTGGCTGATGGAAGGAGGGCTTTCTTTGGCTTTTGAAAAACCCTATTATTATTTTGTTGTAAATATTACGGAAGGTCCTGGTGGTTTTCTAACGCAAACAATCGAAACGAAAAAATTTGATGAGTCGTCCACTTCAACGGACGATATCTATGGTAGAGCGCCTTTTACGCGCGGCATAAATGAAATCGGCATACGGCCAGGCGTTTATGTGAAGACCGGCCTTAACTTTGAGTTTGGGTATGTAAAAACCCGCATCAAAGCCTTGGAAGCCGGCGCAGCTGTCGAGTTTTTTCCACAAGGGGTCAACATTATGGCCGACAATCGCAATCAGCGTTTTTATCTCACTTTTTATGTTAGTTTCGGTTTTGGTAAGCGCTTTAATAAGTACTGAGTTTCTGCTTTTTAGAGGCTAAGTCAATTGAAGCTTTTTTGAATTGTTTTATAATCTCCAAAGGGTTTATTAATCTTTGGGTTTTTTGTGTAGCTGTATTCAAACCCTATAGGCGTAAGCTTTGCAAATCAACTCATTTCATTTGTGCAATATCAGAAACACCAACACTTCAAATTCCGATAGAAGTTTCTTGTCCATGCCACATTAAAAATGTGATAAACAAAAAGCCCTTCACCAAAATGGTAAAGGGCTTTTAAAAGTTATTGGGCTAAAAGACTATTCAATAACAACGGATATAATAGTTGGTTTTCCAGGTGAAATAAAAAAGCAATTTAATAATACTGTTAAATTGTTTGAAGACATTAAGTTTGATATGGCATATATTAGTCGTTATAGTCCACGACCAGGAACAGCAGCTTATAAGTTGGAAGATGATGTAACTAAGGAAGAGAAAAAAGAAAGAGAGGAGATTTTGATGAAGATATTAAAAAAAACTGCTTTGCAACATAATAATAAATATTTAAATAAAGATGTGGAAGTATTAGTTGGTGGACGAAATAAAAAGGGAGAAATATTTGGACATACGAGGACTTATAAATCAGTAAGAATAAATAAGGGTAAGAAAAATTTAGTGGGAACTGTAGTAACTGTTAAGATAAAAAATATAAAAGATTTTAGATTAGAAGGTGAATTAAATAATTAAAAAAAGGCCCTGAGATTTCAGGGCTAAATGTTAAATGGTAATATATCCGATATTTCTTTCTTTTGTTTCATTCTTTCTGTGTGAGAAAAAAAGAGGTGAATGAAAAGAACAGAATTCTTCCTGATCTAGGGAATGAATATTTCTAAAATTAACTCCATATTCTCCGTTTACTTTTTCTTCGAGTTGGCACATAATAATAGTAGATAAGTTTAAATGGTTGTTGCAAATTTGTCCAGGAAAAT
>CAZOEV010000024.1:0-11613 GCA_964578915.1 uncultured Lentimicrobiaceae bacterium | reverse complement strand
AGATTTTGGTAGGTCGATTGTAGAATGCTCGCCAGTTCTCAGGTTTTGAGCCGTGCTGTTTTTGTAATCTTTTATTTCAATCAAATTTATACCTCCAACAAGTTTTGGCGCATTATTGCGAAACTTATCCATCATTGCTTTGATGGCTTCAGCGCCTTCTTTGCCTTTTTTTGTTACTGAAAGCAAGCTCTCCTTGTAAAAACCAAATTCTACATAAAGCTCTTTCAGCAAGCTGAACATGCTTTTGCCCTGATCAGCAGCCCAGGCCGCAGTTTCGGCAAGCATGGCACACGAGCTCACAGCATCTTTGTCGCGCACAAAATCGCCAACGAGATAGCCGTAGCTTTCTTCTCCTCCGCCTATAAAGGTTTTTTTGCCTTCATATTTTTTGATGATGTCGGCAATAAATTTGAAACCTGTAAGTACATCAAATTTTTCTACTTTAAATTTTTCTGCCACATCGAAAAGTAATTCAGAAGTGACGATGGTTTTTACAATATATTCATTGCCGGTTAGTTTATTGTTTTCGCTCCATTTGGTAAGCAGATAATAAATTAACAAACTAGCGGCCTGATTGCCATTAAGTAGAACAAACTCATTTTTGTCGTTACGAACTGCAATTCCCACACGGTCGGCATCAGGATCGGTTGCCATCACAAGTTGTGCATCCACTTCATAAGCACGTTCGATTGCCATTTTTAGCGCAGCAGGTTCTTCTGGGTTGGGAGAATGAACGGTGGGGAAATTGCCGTCAACTTCATCCTGAGCTGGCACATTATATACGGCCTCAAAGCCAAATGAGGCAAGGGCTTTAGGCACAAGTTCAACACCGGTTCCATGAATTGGCGTATAAACTATCCGGAAATCTTTTTGACGTTTTATGGTTTCTGGTGATAAACTCAAACCTTTTACGCGTGCCAGATATTTTTTGTCGAATTCAGCCCCAATATATTCGATGAGCTCATTTTTTGCCTCAAATTTCACTTCATCGAGGCTGCTAATTTTTTCTACTTCAGCAATCACGTTTTTGTCGTGTGGCGCAATCAGCTGTCCTCCATCATCCCAATATGCCTTATAGCCATTGTATTCTTTGGGGTTGTGCGAGGCGGTAATCATTACGCCACTTTGGCAATTCAGCTCTCGAATAGCAAAAGAAAGCTCGGGAGTAGGGCGGAGGTCTTCAAAAAGAAAAACCCGAATATCATTTGCCGACATCACTTCGGCAGTGATACGTGCAAAATAGGGGCTGTTGTTGCGGCAATCGTGTGCTACGGCCATTGACAAATCTTTGCCTGGGAACATTTTTTTCATGTAATTGGCCAATCCTTGTGTAGCTTTTGCGACCGTATATTTATTCATACGGTTTGTGCCCACACCCATAATACCTCTGAGGCCACCGGTACCAAACTCTAGGCTGCGATAAAAACTCTCTTCTAGTTCTTTAGGGTTTTCGTTTATCAGCACTTTTACGGCATCTCGGGTATCCTGATCGTAAGGTGCGTTAAGCCATTCGTTGGCTTTGGCCAGAAGTTGGGGATCAATTTGAGCTTTCATATCTTTCTTTTTGTTGGGTTCTGTATTTTTTTTAATCCGTCAATTAGTTGTTGTTTGCTGGTATTGAGGCTTATGCCCATCTGAAAATCGGAAAACTTTAATATAGTTAGCATACTTTCAATGTCTTTTTCATCTTCAGTTCCTTTGGCCAATTTAAGCGGAATAAGATCGTCAACAATAAAATCAAGCTGCAAAACCTGCTCAATTTTGAAACCTTTGTAAAGTACATTTACCTTTGGGTCAAGGCGATAGCGCATGCCTCTGAGTCGAAACTCATGTGCCAGACATGCTTTAAATATATTTTCAGAAACTCCATTTCCACAAATTTCGTGTACTTCTTTCGCGGCATCATATATTTGCATGGCAAGACGATTAATCCTGCTTCTATCCATTAATTTCCTCCAAGCATTTTTTTAAGCTATTGCGCCAATAAGGAATTTGAATTCCAAAATGATTCTTGATTTTTGATTTGTTTAGAACACTGTAAAATGGACGTTTAGTTTTTACCGGATAATCTTTAGATTCAATAGGAACAACCTTACAGTCAAGATTTTCCAGTTGCATAATAGTCTGCGCAAAATCATACCAACTTATCGCTCCTTCATTGCTGAAATGATAAATTTGATTATGATCTTCCGCCTTTTCACTTTCAGCGATTAGTAAAATAGCTGCCGCCAAATCAAAGGCATAAGTAGGCGTACCCACCTGATCTGCAACCACATTCAGACTTTCCTTTTCTTGACCAAGGCGAAGCATTGTCTTTACAAAATTGCCGCCGTAAGCGCTGTAGAGCCAGGAAGTTCTAACGATAGCATATTTAGCTCCACTAGTTATCACCGCCTTTTCTCCATCAGCTTTGCTTTTGGCGTAGGCTGATGCAGGAGAAATGACGTCATCTTCCTGATAAGGTTTATAGTTTTGTCCATCAAAAACATAGTCAGTTGAAACATGGATAAGTAAAGCATTGGTTTCGTGGCAGGCATCAGCCAGAATTTGCGGTGCGGTGGCGTTAAGCATAAACGCCATCTGCTGGTCGTCTTCTGCTTTATCCACAGCGGTATAAGCAGCGCAATTTATGCAAACCTCAATATTTTCACTATTGATATAATGTTTTACTTGCGTGGTTTTGGTGATGTCAAGCTCTGCCACATCAGTAAAAAACCAATCATGCTTGCGGTCGGTTTTAGCTATTTTTTGCAAAGAACGGCCGAGCTGTCCATTGCTTCCGGTGACTAAAATACGCATTATATTACGGTTCTAAAGTAAGAGATTGTTTTTTGAAGTCCTTCGTCGAGCCCAATTGTTGGCTCCCAGTCAAGCACTTTTTTTGCCAGCGAAATATCTGGCTTGCGTTGCATAGGATCATCGGCAGGCAGCGGCATGTGTATGATTTTCGATTTACTGGCAGTTTGAGTTATGATTTTTTGAGCCAGTTCAAGCATCGTAAACTCCCCAGGATTTCCAACATTTACAGGGCCTGTGAAGTTATCGGGGGTAGCCATCAGTCGAATCATTCCTTCAACAAGGTCGTCAACGTATTGAAAACTACGGGTTTGCATCCCATCTCCATATATTGTAATGTCCTTGCCTTGCAGGGCTTGCACAATGAAATTTGAAACAACGCGGCCATCATTGGGATGCATGCGTGGGCCATAAGTATTGAAAATGCGGATAATTTTTATACGCACATCATTTTGCTGGTGATAATTTACGAAAAGTGTTTCAGCACAACGTTTTCCTTCGTCGTAGCAGGCACGCGGCCCGATTGGGTTTACATGTCCCCAATAGGCTTCTGTTTGTGGGTGCTGATCCGGATCGCCATAAACTTCGCTGGTGGAAGCCTGTAAAATTTTAGCCTTTACCCTTTTGGCTAGCCCCAACATATTAATGGCACCCATTACCGAAGTTTTCACGGTTTTGATCGGGTTGTATTGGTAATGAACTGGCGAGGCAGGGCAGGCAAGGTTATAAATTTCGTCCACTTCAACTAAAAATGGTTCCGTAACGTCGTGCCTAACCATTTCAAAATAAGGATGATCCATCAAGTGAACTACATTACTTTTTTGTCCGGTGAAATAGTTGTCGAGACAAATCACTTCATTGCCTTCATTTAGTAAACGTTCACAAAGGTGTGAGCCTAAAAATCCGGCACCGCCGGTGACGAGGATACTTTTCATACGTTGGTGGTTTTGTTAACAAAGCCTGCAAACACATAATTAATATGTTTACAGGCTTTGAAAAAAGTGTAAGGGTGAATTAATTAAATGTTTTTATACCGATGCCGAAATAGTCAAAGCCTTCTGCTCTCATCTCTTTGGCATCGTAAATATTTCTTCCGTCGAAAACGGCGGCTTGTTTTAGTAATTTTTTTATTACCCTGAAATTGGGGAATTTGAATTCGGACCATTCCGTTACAATAATCAGTGCGTCGGCATCAATTAAGGCATCGTATTGGTCTTTTGAAAATTCAATTTTATCATTGAAAATACGCTCGGCTTCTTCCATGGCTACTGGATCATAAGCTTTTACTTTGGCACCAGCTTCCAATAAGTTGGCGATAATAACAAGCGCTGGAGCTTCGCGCATATCATCAGTATTGGGCTTAAATGAAAGACCCCAAACAGCAACTGTTTTGCCTTTTAGGTCGTAATTGTAATACTTATTTAACTTATTGAACATGATTGATTTTTGGTCATCATTCACATCTTCAACAGCTTGCAGCACACGTAGATTATAATTGTATGATTTGGCAGTTTTAATAAGTGCTTTTACGTCTTTAGGAAAGCATGAGCCGCCATAGCCTGTTCCGGGATAAATAAAATATTTCCCAATTCTGCGGTCGGAGCCAATGCCTTTGCGCACCATATTTACGTCGGCACCCACAATTTCGCATAGGTTTGCCACGTCATTCATAAAACTAATTTTGGTTGCCAGCATGGCATTTGCGGCATATTTTGTCATTTCCGCTGAGGTAATATCCATGAAAATCACGGGATGGCCATTCATTGTAAACGGTTTATAAAGCTTTTCCATGATTTCTTTGGCACGATCGGAATCTAAACCAACAACAATTCTGTCAGGTTTTAAAAAGTCATCAACAGCAGCGCCTTCTTTCAGAAATTCAGGGTTTGAGGCCACATCAAAAGGAATATTTACACCTCTTTTATCCAGTTCTTCCTGAATGGCTTTGCGCACCTTTTCAGCAGTTCCAACAGGCACTGTGCTTTTGGTAACAATAAGCATATAGTCTTCCATATTGCGGCCTACTTCGCGTGCAACATCAAGCACATATTTGAGGTCAGCGCTTCCGTCCTCGTCAGGAGGCGTGCCAACAGCACTAAAAATTACATCGCAGCCATTTAGTGTAGAAGCTAAATCTGTTGTAAAAAACAAACGTTTTTTCGCTACATTGCGTTCAACCATTTCTTCGAGCCCTGGCTCATAAATGGGGATAATTCCTTTGTTCAGCTTGTCAACTTTACTTTTGTCGATGTCAACACAATGAACATCAATGCCCACTTCAGAAAAACAGGTTCCTGTGACCAACCCAACATAGCCAGTTCCTACAATCGAAATTTTCATAATCAGAGTTGTTAATTAGAGATAAATTTTACCTTTAGCAAAGGAATAAAAAAAAAGATTAGTAATCAAATTTTTTATTGGTTTCTCTATTTGTTTAGCTAATGCTGTAAGTTATGCCGATGCCGAGTGATTCTTTAAATTGCAAGCCTGGTCCTTCTCCAATTTGTACTTTTTCACCCTCTATCATTTCATATTTAGGTAAATCTATATTATGGTCATACTTCATCTGCATAAAAAGTACTGTTTGAAAACGCTTATTAATAAAAAAATTGATGGTTGTTTCCCAGTCTATATCAATATTCCAGCGATTTTTAGCATTGTAATCGAGGTAGTTGTTATACAAATTTAGGGTGGAGGATAATTCAATATTTTTTGAGATTTCCTTGGCAAAATTAGCTAAGACATTAAAGCCAAATTCGCTATAAAGTTTTTGCCCCGGAACGAGCAATTTGCCACTGGTGTCGTAAACTGCTGGTTCAACGCCATAAGCTCCTTTATTGGCTAACTTCTGATTCAGGACAAAAGTAAACTTACCTGAGGCCGGGCTTAAAAATAGTTCAAAAACATCGCTCTTTTTGTAGCGATATCCAATGGAAGCATTGATTACGCCAGGGGCGAAAAAGGTGGAGATAAGTGTGGAATCGTTGGGATATTTGTAGCCGTCGGCAAATTGTGATTTTAAAGTGATTACAGAAGAATAAGTCCAGTTTTTCTCGGTTTCGTTGGTGGCTGAAATCGAAATATCAATACGATCTTCCGTTTTTTCGATACGATTATTGCCATAACCAACTATCCCAAAAGCCAGTTTAGTAATCTTTTCAAAGAGAAAATTATTCTTTTTATATCGTAATTTTGTAGTGGCATTCACTTTGCCAGAAGCTGAGCTTTCGCCACCAGCGGCCCAATTAGTCAAAGAAAGCTGATTAAATGTTAAGCCCGTTTTGCCACTGAATTTCCAATATCTTATAGTGTCTTTTTTTGGAGCGATATCGCTTGAATCATTGTTTGCCGACAAAAGTAAAGTTGAGGAAACCAGAAAAATAAATAGAAAGAAACGCCGCATCTCCTTAAAAATCTCTATTGAATAATAAATCATAGCTTAATCCTGCAAAATTAGTAAATTTGATCCTCAAAACCTCTTTAAATTATAGTAATGTCAACTAAAACTTTATCTAAAAGAATTGCTTTATTATTGTTAACAATTCTTTTTAATACTAATGTTCAAAATGTTTTTTCAGCAAATAGCGATACCCTAACAATCGGGATAAAACAATCGCCACCATTTATCTATACAAGTGAGAACGGTGAATTAACCGGACTTTGTATTGATATCTGGAAAAAAGTTTCTGATTCATTAGATCAACCCTATCGTTTCAAGGAAATGGAACTTCCTGATTTATTAAGCGCTATCGAAGGTAATGCTCTGGATTTGAGTATAGTGCCACTAACTGTTACGCCCGAGCGCGTAAGAAAAATGTATTTTAGTCAACCATTTTTTATAACAGCATTAGCCATTGCAACCAACAAAACTGAGGATGACAAGATTCTAACTTTTATCTCTAATTTCTTTTCGATCGATTTTTTTAAGGTCATTGGACTGCTCTTTCTTATCATTATGATTTTTGGATTTTTAGTTTGGTTTTTTGAGCGCAGATACAACCAACATCAATTTCGTAAAGGTGTTCGGGGCATTTTTGATGGTATTTGGTGGGCTTCAGTAACGATGACTACGGTTGGTTATGGTGATAAATCGCCTGTAAGTTTTTGGGGTAGGATTTTTTCAGTCATTTGGATGTTTACAGCGGTTATTATTATCAGCAGTTTTACGGCAACTATTTCTTCGGCACTCACAGTCAATAAGATGAAAGGTAATATTGAAGGGCTTTCTGATTTATACCATGTAAAAGTTGGTTCATTGGAAGGAAGTAGCAGCGCGATTTATCTGAATGACAATCGGGTCAATTATAAATCGTTTAGCGCTATCGAATCAGGCCTAGATGCTTTAAAAAATAATCAAATCAAAGCTTTTGTTTATGATAAAGCCATTTTAGATTTTTACCTTGCTCAACCTCAATTTGAAGATAATCTGATAAGTTTTCCAATAAATTCAAACAAGGAATACTTTTCATTCGCTTCAGGCGAGAAAGAAATTATTCATAAAATTAATCCCTTTTTGGTTGATGTTATCGAGTCAAACGAATGGGGAAGTATGTTAAAAAAATATGGGCTTCAGGAGGATTAGTTAGGATATAAAAAAAAGCCAAATCATTATTTTTGATTCGGCTTTTTCTTGAACGAAAAATTATTTCAACCACTGATCAAGCCAATTGAAAAATCGTCTTTGCCATAAAATACCATTTTGGGGTTTCAAAACCCAATGATTTTCATCAGGGAAATATAGATATTCAGCTGGAACACCTTGAAGAGCAGCAGCATTAAAGGCTTGCATACCTTGTGAAGCAACAATGCGGTAATCCAGTTCGCCATGCACAACCATAATTGGCGTGTTCCAGTTTTGCACAAATTTGTGTGGCGAATTAGCATACGACCATTGAGCTACCGGATTGTCTTTATCCCAAAACGGTCCGCCCAAATCCCAGTTTGCAAACCATAACTCTTCTGTTTCAAGGTATTGCGCCTCAAGGTTAAACATACCATCGTGGGCAATAAAAGCTTTAAAACGGTTGTCATGATTTCCGGCCAGCCAGAAAACGGAAAAGCCGCCATAACTTGCACCCACTGCGCCCAGACGATCCGCATCAACAAAGGGTTCTTTGGCCAAGGCATCAATAGCCGACAGGTAATCGCGCATATTTTGACCGCCGTAGTCACCACTAATTTGTTCATTCCACTCTTGGCCAAAGCCGGGTAAGCCGCGCCGATTGGGTGCTACAATAATGTAATCGTTAGCAGCCATCATCTGGAAATTCCAGCGATACGACCAAAACTGACTTACGGTACTTTGCGGACCACCCTGGCAATAAAGAATAGTGGGATATTTTTTATTGGGATCAAAATCAGGTGGATAAATAACCCAGGTCAGCATTTCTTTGCCGTCTGTGGTAGGAATCCAACGCTCCTCAACAGCTCCCATATTTAGCTGATCAAGGATATTTTTATTAATGAAGCTGATTTGTTCCTGCTGACCAGAAACTTCATTAACGCTGTAAATTTCGACTGGCATCGACATGGACATGCGCGTTGCTATCAATTGCTCGCCAGCAGGGTAAACGGCTGTATAGCTGTGTTTTCCTTCTGTAATTTTTGCAATTTCCCCATTTGCTAGCTGTAAGCTATATAGCTGATCTAAAGCATGATAATTGCTAGTGAAGTAAATCTTTGAGCCATCAGCAGACCAGCTTAAACCATGCACATTCTGATCAAAATCTTTAGTGTAATCTGTGATTTTTCCAGTCGCCATATCGCGTATCATCAACCTGATTTTATCTGCTTCATACCCATCGCGTTCCATGCTTTCCCAAGCCATTTTACTGCCATCGGGTGATAAAACTGCGGCCAAATCATAGCCCATCATGCCTTCGGTAAGGTTTTTGGTAATGCCGCTTTCCAAATTATATTGATAAACATCAGCATTGGTAGAAATTGCGTAGGCTTTACCTTCTTTTTTACGACTAGAATACACAATGCTTTTACTGTCGGGCGACCAATTAATTTGCTCCATGCCGCCAAATGGGCGCAAGGGAGATTCCCAAGGCTCATTTTTCATAATGTCGATGGGGTTTTTAAGGCTTTCGCCGCTGTATTCAGCAACAAAAATATGACAATAAGTATCAACCCACTGGTCCCAATGGCGATACATTAGGTCGTTGTTGATACGTCCGCTGGAAAGCGGTAAATCGGGGTAAATATCACTGGTTGATTGTTTTAATTTAACCTGTGAAGTAAATAAAACTTTCTTTTGGTCAGGTGCGTATTCAAAGCCATCAAGTCCGTTTTCAAATTTTGAAACCTGAACTCTACCTGTGCCATCTGGATTCATTTCCCACAGCTGCATACTACCGCTTTCGGCAGATAAAAAACCGATTTTTTTACCATCAGGTCGCCAGCGCGGATTGTATTCGCCTTTAGCTGTGTGTGTGATTTGCTTCTGATTTCCAGTTGCTAAATCTAGGACATACAAGCCTGTATTGCCCTTGTTTTGCTCGATACTATAAAAGGTAACAGTAAAAAGCACTTTGGTTTTGTCAGGCGAAACGACCACTTCACCAATGCGACCCATTGACCAAAGCACTTCAGCATTTAGGCGATCGGATTCCAGTTTAATTTCTTTTTCGCCAATGGTTTCGCTCATGGGCTTTTTGTTTTCGTCCATCTGCATATCGCAGCCCGTCTGCACTAGCAAAAAACTAAGCGCAAATAAATATAAACAAGCTTTTTTCATTAGAATGAATTTAAAATTGGCTATAAAATTACGAGAAATTTAGGCGCAAAGAGCCGTTTCTTCTACCAAAATTTAGTCAAATCATATTTTGCCTAAGAAAAGTGCCTCGTTTAGTCCTGTTTTTAATTGAAGGAAAGAAGGCCAATACTTAGTGCGAAATCTCGAAAATCCGTGGATATCCAGAAAGGAAAAACTCATTTTGGTTTTTGGGTTTTAACCAGATATTATTTGGTTTGCCGTCCAATACATAATGTTGCTGAACACGTTCATTGAAGCCGTCTGTAAACCATTTTCCTTCTTCAGGATCTTGGCTGTTTGGTATCCAGGCGATTATATATTTTTTATTTGAGTTTTCATGGGTAAACTGATAGGCGATCATTTCATCGGACTCAATAAGTACGGCAGAAAAGTAATACTCACCCAAAATTTCGAGTGCGTCACTAAAGGCAAAATACGAAGCTTTCGGTTCGAAATTATGATTAGCAGAAAGCGTTAAACCCGCTCGGCTATGCAGGTAGGAGTCAGTGGCTTCGTTGGCGTAAAAATACCAATACGCCCTTTCGGCGCCTTGCCGAAGTAAATAGAAAGTTGCGCGCAAACCCCAAGCCGCCTGCTGTGCCTCGCTTACGCATTCGCCATGAAGACAAGGCTCGGCTGAGCTGTTTCCATCATAGCCAAACTCCGTAACCCAAACGGTTTTGTCTTTAGCATTTTCGTTTCGGTAACGCAAAATATTCCTGATTCCATGAATTTCCGAACGCGGATCTTCCGGCGGCACACTTACTCTGATTCCTTTGTTATTAATGGTGTGTGAATAAAAATGGGCGTTTAGCGCATCCACCTTTTTCAACATTTCATTTGATACAAAATCGGGAAGAAAGTTTCGCTGATCATTGAAGCTACCAGTAGTAAAGCTGTTTTGAAAAGCTGCCGGGAGGATTTTTATATCTGTGGAATTATCTTGAAGGCCTTTGGCCATATTTTCACCAACAAGGCGATAAAATTCCGGCGGATAGTCCCAGGGTTCATTGCCCACTTCAACAGCTTCTGCAAGTTTTTTTTGTGTTATAAACTGTCCAAATTCTATACCTACATTATAGGCGTTTTTAGCTGGCTGTGTCCAAAGACTGACAGGAATAGTTTCGTTTTTGAAAAGTAGGGTAGTGCTTATGTCGAATCCTTTTTGTTTCAAAAATCCATATTCACGTTCCCAATTGAGCCACCAATTTGCTGCAGTACCATGTCCCAGAAGCATTTGATCATAATTAGCCGAAGTGCCTGGAGCTTTAATATCCCAAAGCAAGTTGTGATAAATCCGTAACTTTTTAAAAGTGTTTTCGTATTGCGACCAGCCTTTTCCATTCTCTATTTGATCGCTGTAAACATGCTGCCCCCAACCCCAAACCATATTAAGTCCCAATCGTTGATTGAGTGGCTGTTTTGAAACTACAAAATCGGCAGGCGGACCATACGGACCATATTCATCAAAAATTTTGAGCTCCCACAAGGCGGCCTTGCCATACTCCTTCCAGCCCAAAGTGAAATTCACACGGACAAAACGGGCATTTACAGGATTTTCTAAAACTGCTGGCAGAAGGTGAATGGCAGCAGGATTTAGCATAGCAATATCTTTCCAGTTGTTGCCGTCGGTTGAATATTGCAGCTTTATTGCACGGATGTTTTCTTCGTTTAAATGCCTGCTATAGCATTGGCCGATTTGCATTTCACGACTTAAATCGAGTGTGAAGTTTACCTCTGGAAAGTGAGACAAGCCGGCCAATTCAAAAAGCTGAAAGGAGCTTGAAGCGCTGAAAGTAATGCTTTCGATGGCGATTGCTTTTTCAGGCATATAAGCCATTAATTGGTAGGCGTTTTCAGCTTTTATATCAAAACTTTGTGTGGTTTTGTCAGCATAAGTGATAAAAATGCTTAGGCTGTTTTCCGCAGCCGCTTTTACTGAAATATAAGTAAACAATAGCGGATTTTTAAACTTAAATATAAAAGATGCGGACTTACGCCCATTTTCTTTTTCTATTAAAAAGGCGGTATTCAAGTCACCATCGAAAGCCTTGTAT
>CAZOEV010000023.1:0-11712 GCA_964578915.1 uncultured Lentimicrobiaceae bacterium | reverse complement strand
AGATTTTCTGGATAACTATATTGCAATGCTCGATATTCCGGCGGGTGTAGAATTGAAATTGGGCGGCCAACTCACTGAAAAGGGCAATGCTTTTGGCGATCTGTACCTGATATTGATTTTAGGTATTTTGCTGGTTTATATGGTGATGGCAGCGCAGTTTGAGTCATTTAGCGATCCGCTGGTGATTATGCTTGCCCTGCCTTTTACACTGATTGGAGTTGTTTGGGCATTTAAAATCACTGGATTAACGCTGAGCGTAACCACTTTTATTGGTGTAATTATGCTGGTGGGAATCGTTGTGAACAACGGCATTGTGCTGGTGGATTATATCAATTTGCTGCGCAAACGCAATCACTCGCTTTATGAGGCCGTTGCCGAAGCGGGGAAATCACGCCTAAGGCCGGTGCTGATGACTACCTTAACCACCATTTTGGCCATGTTGCCGATGGCGATGAGCCAAGGCATGGGCCGCGAAATGTTTTCGCCGCTGGGAATAACCGTAATTGGCGGACTGTTGGTTTCCACCTTGATCACATTGGTTTTTGTGCCTGTAGTTTATACTTTGTTTCACCGAAAATCAAAATCACCTGCTTTATGAAAATGATATATTGTAGCTGTAATATCAGCGTTTTAGAACAAATAGTTGAGATTCTTGACGAGCTTCAAATCCATGACTATCAGATTATTGATCAGATATTGTCGCGCAACCGCATGTCTGATCCGCGACTAAATACCGCAGTTTGGCCGGGCTATAACGCCAGTATTTTGATGCAAATACGCGAAGAAGACAAGATTAAGTTGTTGATGGACAAGCTGCGGCAGTTTAACCGCAGTGCCTTCAATGTCAGCGAAATGCTGACTGCTTGTTCGTGGCCTATTGATGATTATATCTTCGACCAAAGTTAGCGTGGAACTGCTAGGGTTTTTACTACTTGAAAAATGGAAATCTTAGTATTTTTCCGTCGTAGGCGTATCCTATGCATTCCCCTGGATTTTTCCGGGGGAATGCAGAAATACTTGTCCCTCTATAACTCCAGTAGGAGTTTTCCATTCCGTCAATTATCAATAAAATAGCGATTATTAGTTTGCTTTTTGTGGGGAAACCCTTTCAGGGTTTGTTTGTGAGTAGTTATTTTTTTCACCCGAATAAATTCGGGCGTTATGCAAAGGCAAGCCCGATGGGCTTTTTTATAACGGAGTACAATACATTTGGCTTTATAGGTAGCTTGTCCGTGATCATTGATTTTTGAAAGTCTGGCAGTTTTTCTAAACGTCGAAACCGAAGAGATGGAAACCAGTATAATTCATTGAATATAAATTGGTTGTGATACGGATTGCAAATCCGCACCAGCTGCAAAATCACCTCTTATGATTATTCCAACAACTAAAGCCTACAAGCCTTCAGGCAAAAAAGTTTTTGATTCATCGGGATATTTGTACCAATCTCTGTTTTGGTTGCCACCTGATTCAGCCCAGGCTTTAAACTGTGGATAGGCATCTATTATCGCGACTTTCTCCAGTGGAATCCTAAATTCCTTTGCCGAGATTTCAAGTCCCCAGGGCAGGTTGCTTAAGGTCTTGTAAAAATCAGCAGGATTAGTAAAGCTAACTCCCTCCGTCCAGTCCCATGTTGTTTGGGAGGCGTCATTGCCTGTGTTAAACAGATTCATGTCCTGAGCTTCAGTTGGCGGATGACCAAACATGTGTATTTCGTGTTGTCTTTCGTTATAAATATATACTTGAACCCAAAGTGAATTTCCTCCTTGTTGTTCATCCCAAGAGTATTCAAAATCAACAGTTTGGTTCAAGCTTTCGACGATGTTGTTGTCGAAAAGTTGTACGGCATTTTTAACGATTGGATCTGTAAATACATCGCCCATATCGGTAAAACCAACCGTATTTTCTGGCATATATTTTAGCTGTGAAGCGTTTCCGTTTGAGGCAAAAAATTCCATCCCTGCGCCTCTCGGTATGCCACCGCCTATCCAGTAAACTGTGCTTACTACCTTGCCGCCCACTAATTTATTTTGTGCATTGGTGTATGTATGGAGCTTTGTTTTAAGAACAATATCATTGAAATCATAATCGCCAAGGTTTGGCCACAGGTCTTCGTATAAGTGATAATAGAATTTATTGCCCGAGGGATAAATGCTATTATAAGCCTTTGTGCCATCCTCTGGGAAGAAATCATCCTCATCGTTTACACCATCACCATCCGCATCGGCTATGGGATCGGATAAGCTAATAAATGTGTTGCCTTGCAAACTGCCATCATATCCACCTGTATTTGCATTGTTTGCAATGGAAGTTCCGCTGCCCTCATTAAAATTCCATATTCCCACCAAATTGGGTTCATTTCCAACAGGGAGGCTGTTGTAATAGTTCAGTATTTCCTCATCGCTAAGGGCTTTGTTCCAGATGTGAACATTGTCAATCAGTCCATTGAAATACTCGTTTGGTGTGTTGTCGCCCCATCTACCAATATTGGTGTTGATGGCATTATCGATAAATGTGACCTCGCTTGAGCTTTGGCCTGTATAGTTGCCATCGATATACAGTTTCCTTGAACCGCTTGAGCTGAAAACGCCAACCACTTGATGCCAGGTGTCATCGGCAAGATTTTGGTTAAAGCTTTTAACGCGCTCGCTCCCTCCGTCCCGGGCAACTATAACAGGTTTATAGCTTGAGCTGTAATTCCTGATGCAGATGCCATAGTATTTACTGGCATAAGTAGGGTCGGCAATGCTCATGATTACCATGTCTTCGTTTTCATCAGCAGGGCCGGCAGTTTTTATCCAGGCACTGAAAGTAAAAGGGAATCCGCTGACAATTCCACCGGCTTCGTTATTGTTTATCTGAACAAAGTTTTGCTGCGATCCATCAAACGCCAATGCGAAGTCGTTTGCTAACAGTCGCGCACTTGTTGAAGCAGTTGACCCAAAGTCGATCTGAGTCTGATCGGCAGTAAAATATTTGCTCCTTCTTGATTCAGGAGCATATAACCTCAATGTGTCGGTAATGTCAGTTAGCTGAAACTCAAACAATGCCTGGCCATCAAAAACACTTTGTTTGTCAACAACCTCACCGTCAAGATTATATAATGCCAATGTGGCGCCATCAGATAGTCCATGAACGTTCACATTTAATTTAAGGTGAAGATTTGTAGACCAATCGAAACCATCAGGGATTTCAAGGTCATTCATCGTGTTTGTAGGTATCTTATCATCCAATTTATTGCATGATACCAATGCCAGCAACTGAACTACAAAGAGAAACGCTAATATTTTTTTCATGGTAAAGTTATTAAGCAATTAAATAAATAGAAGACTAGAAGCTTGTTAGCTCAACTACTTTCAGAATTTCATGTAAAGTAACGAAATTATTTTTTTAAAAGCCAGCTATATTCAAAATATATTTTTTACAAGTCAATGATTTATAACCTTGTGCAAATTGATTTAGTCAATCAGTATGAATAATTATTCTTTGCCTTGGGGTTTGAAAAGCTGTTTAATGGGGTGAATTTATTCCATTGTTAGGGCGCTATTGATATTAATTATCCGGAAATATCCATTAGAAGGATGAATAAATCGGGATTGTAAATATGACAAAATGACAAATTTAAAGTTGGGGCATGGATTATAAATCCGCAGCAGTTTTATGGGCTGACTTTTTAATGTCCGTTAGGACTTCAAAACGTTGAAATAGAAGAGATGGAAACCAGTATAATTCTGTAAATATAAATTGGTTGTGATACGTATTGCAAATCCGCACCAGCCTTTAGACTACCCAAAAAAAATCCCAAAAGATGCAGTTTCAACCTGCATTTTTTGGGATTTTTATTAAGTTTTATGCTGAAATTTTTCAGCAGGAATAAGTTTTGTGCCTGTGTTTAAATTGTGGCACTCATAGTGATAATATTGCGGTCAACTTTTTTGAAAAGACCTTGTAATACAGTTCCTGGACCAACTTCAATAATGGTTTTTGCGCCATTGGCAATCATATTGTTCATAATATGTGTCCACCTAACGGGAGCGGTAAGTTGTGCAATCAGGTTATTTTTAATGATTTCGGGGTCGTTAACCGACTGTCCAGTAACATTTTGATAGATCGGGCAAATTCCTCTGCTAAAACGTGTTGCAGCAATGGCATCAGCAAGCTCAACGCGTGCGGGTTCCATCAGCGGGCTGTGGAATGCGCCTCCAACTTTGAGAGGTAAGGCGCGTTTGGCACCGTTTTCAAGCAGTTTTTCACAAGCTAGAGCAATGCCTTTTTCTGAACCAGAGATCACCAATTGGCCTGGGCTGTTATAGTTTGCAGGCACCACGATTTCATCTTTTATGCCGGCGCAGATATTTTCAACAGTTTTGTCATCCAGCCCTAGGATAGCGGCCATTGTTCCCACTTCCACATCGCAGGCTTTTTGCATGGCGAGGGCGCGTTTTGAAACCATGCGCAATCCGTCTTCAAACTGTAAAGTTTTGTTGGCTACTAATGCAGAAAACTCGCCAAGTGAATGACCTGCAACCATATCGGGCTTAAATTCTTCACCCATAGTAAGGGCCAGAATTACAGAATGCAGAAAAATAGCGGGCTGGGTAACTTTGGTCTGACGTAAGTCTTCGTCAGTGCCATCAAACATCAAATCGGTAATCTTAAACTTTAAGATGGTATTGGCTTTTTGGAATAGTTCCTTTGCCTTGGCAGAGTTGTCGAATAAATCTTTGCCCATCCCGACAAATTGTGCTCCCTGACCCGGAAAAACGTATGCTTTCATGCGTAATTGTTTATTTGTTTTGCTGATTCGGTTTTGATTTTTTAAGAAAAACTAAAACAGGCTTAATAGGTTAATTGCTGTTCAATTTTTAATATTCTTGATAAAACTTGATTTGTAGCCTGTTCATGGCTGTATTTCAATTAAATATTAAAAGTGGTTAAAAAATTTGCTGCTTTTGCATTAAGCAGCTGGTTTTAGTTTTAGTTATTTCTGTTACCGAAAAACCGCAGCAAAAATAAGAATAAATTAATAAAGTCGAGGTATAAAGTTAGGGCACCCATGATGGTCATTTTGCGCATCCCTTCACCCTGCGTCATTCCCGAGGCGCCAATCCGTTTTAATTTTTGCACATCGTAGGCTGTGAGGCCGGTAAAAACCAATACGCCGATAAAGCTGATGATATAATCCATGGTTGAACTTTTAAGGAAAAAGTTAACCACCGAAGCAATGATAATGCCTACAAGTCCCATCATCATTAGTGATCCGAATTTACTTAGATCGGTTTTGGTGGTGTAGCCAACCAAGGCCATCAGGCCAAACATGCCGCTTGCTATCACAAAGGTTTTGCCGATGGAAGCGCTGGTATAAGCTAAAAATATAAAACTCAAACTGAGTCCCATCAGGATGGAGTAAAGCAAAAACACCAGTGTGAGCGTTGGCGCACTCATTTTGTTGAAGCCCATCGACATCCATAAAACAAGCCCCAATGGCGAAAGCATAATCACCCACCCCAACAGGCTCATACCGCCGGTTTCCATATTAAACATCAGTTGCATAAAACTCTCGTTACCAGCTACGGTGTAAGAAACTAAAGCGGTAACGGCCAATGCCAGAAACATCCAAGAAAACACATTGGCTAGAAACGTTTTAGCCAATGCCTGTGATTGAAAATTAATCTGCTGAGAATAAGGTTGTTGTATCCTATTCATATTAAAGTTAATTAAAATTTAGAAAATAATTTAGTGCAAATTTGAACTGATCAGGCTGATAAATTCAGCGCGGGTTTCGGCCCTTTGGAAAGCGCCTGTAAAGTCGGAAGTAGTGGTTACGGAGCTTTGTTTTTGCACGCCTCGCATCGACATGCAAAGGTGTTTTGCTTCAATTACCACGGCCACTCCAAGCGGGTTGAGCGCTTCCTGAATAGCTTCCTTAATTTGTGTGGTGAGGCGCTCCTGCACCTGCAAACGGCGCGAATAGGCCTCTACAACGCGGGCAATTTTGCTAAGCCCTGTAATGTATCCGTTAGGGATATAGCCCACGTGTGCTTTGCCGATAAATGGAATCATGTGGTGCTCGCAGAGCGAAAAAATCTCGATATCTTTCACGATAACCATTTCGCGGTAATCTTCTTTAAACTTGGCCGACAGTAATATTTCACGCGGGTCGTGATCGTAGCCCTGCGTTAAAAACTGAATAGATTTGGCTACACGGTTTGGCGTGTCGATCAGTCCTTCGCGCTGAGTGTCTTCACCAATGATATCAAGAATGGCACGGTAGTGTTCCTGAAGTTGTTCGAGTTTATCGGGTGCGAATTGTTCGATTTTTTCGTAGCCAAGTAATTCTTTTGGGCCTTTGTTCATGTCTTTGTTATTCTTTTAAAAAAAACAGTGATTTAATGACGGAGCTGTTTTTAATCTCCGAAATATTCTACAAAATTATTTTCTGATTCAAAGAGCTTAACACAATGTAAACTAGCGCCAAGTTCTAAAACGCCGTCTGTTAATTCATCCCAAATTGCCATAGCCAGCACTTCGGTTGAAGCAAACTTTCCTTGCATAAACGGCACTTCTACATTTATATTTTTGTGGTCTATCTTTTCAATGATTTGTTCGCGGATAAGTTTGCTCAAAGCTTTCAGGTTGGTCAAAAATCCGGTTTCTGGGTTTACTTCACCTTTCACGGTTACAAATAGTTCGTAGTTGTGACCGTGCCAGTTTGGGTTTGAGCATTTTCCAAAAACTTCTTGGTTTTGCTCGTCGGTGAAATCGTTTCTAAAAAGACGGTGTGCCGCGTTAAAACGTTCTCTTCTGGTAATATGTATCATAGTAATAATTTGGTTTTTATAGCTTGCAATGCAAAATTACAGTTTTAATTGAACTGATGTTTAAACGCTATTTTCCGGCTTTGGTTCACTGCCTGATAGCAAAGTGCGTGCCAATCCATATCCTGAATTGCTCAAGACTTAATGCGTAGGCAGAGGTTTTTATGGGGAAAAGCGAATTGTTAAATCCGCTCATGCCTCCCATTCCGGCAAACCAGCGCTTGCCATTGTAGCCCGCTGCAAAGCGAATTGTCCACAAAAAGTAGGCGTTATTTTTCTCATAGTGCCTTTCTTCTGTGTGGTAATTATAATACTGCATAAAGGCACCTGGAAGCAAGGCGGCATTCACATAAAATCGTTCCAGAAAAACCAATGTGTAACTGTAACCAACAAAAACGCCCACTACATTAAACTTTCCGCGTACCAATTTGTCTTCTTCATAAACGTTGTATCTGCCACTATAATCATTAGGAAGCAGGATGTTGTCGGCATCAATGCGGTTAATTTGTACTCCGGGAGCAATAATGAGTGATCCAGAGCTTTTTAGCTGATATTCATTTTGGATGTAGGCGGCTTTGAAAGAGTGTTTTTTATAGTTTGGCACGAAATAAACGATACCACTTATGCTTTCTATCTGCAAGTCGCCGCGATAATAATAAGGGTCATTGGATAGAGAGCCGGCAATGATTTTTGGTGTGTTTTCTAAATAAAATCCTTTATAGTTGGCGTAGGCCAATTCGGCATTAATCCATGATCCATAAGCATTTATGCGTAGGTCGATAGACTTTGAAGTGCCATAGATGTTTTCTTTTGATGCCGGGAAAGGCGACTGTATCGCTATACCCAATCCGAGCCATTTGTAAAAACCAGCCACACCATAGCGCTGCTTGCTGTTGGGGCGATAAACCAAATTTGGCCCCACGGAAAGCGGATCTACCTCAAGGCTAATGGCTTCGCTCATGGTATAAGCACGGGCAGTAAGCTGGTCTTTATAGCTTTTAACATAGTTCGTGTCCAGTTGAGCATAAATGCTTAAACTAAGGAAACTAAAAATGATTAGCAATACCGATTTGGGTTTACAACTGCACTTAATATGATAGTTGTGGCGTAGCATTAGCTTATTTACTTACCTGCGACACAGCACCAACCTCAAGGGCAGTAAACAGGATATAATAAACAAAAAAGGTAAGCACAAAAGGTACAACATCATCGCGGTTAAACAACAGATATATCACGATAACTACCAGATAAAGAAGTAGTTTGAGGAATGTGGCCAGCATAAAGAAATTGGTAAAACTGCTCAATTTTTTTTCTTTAGCACGAATATAAAGTGCGTAGAGAGAAATATTTGTGATTAGAAAAAAAATCAACAGAAAAGGCCAAGTGGGACTTGTCCATTCGGCGGGCAGAAAGCTGTTGATCAGCAGTGTAACAATAGCTGCCACTGCAGCAGCGATTAACAGGCGTATTGAAAAACGTTTGAGATCGGCATTCATGGACAACAACTTATTTTAAAAAATCTTTGATGGCGTAATAGATGGCTAAGATAACGCCTAAAACGGATAAAACAAGGGTAAATACTGGAAATTTCCAGCCCAACCATTTATCTAATTCCATACCCCCAAACACGCCAGCCAAAATGATAAACATCATTTGAAAGGCCAGTGAGGAGTATTTAGCGTAAGTATTTAATGAGCTTGGTAATTTATTTTTGGTTTTTTTCATGCTGAGGCTGATTCGGTTGCAGCATCTCACATTTCCCGCTAAATTGCGCCCCCACTTCGATGGCCAGCTTGGCGGTAACGAGTTCACCTTGAAAAACTGCGGTAGCTTTCATGCTGGTTAGTCCTTCCACTTTTAGCTTGGCATTGATGCTGCCCGAAATATCGGCTTGCTGGCATTCCATTTCTCCTTCAACTAAGCCGCTTTGGCCGATAACGATTTTTCCGTTGGAACGAACAGTACCAGTTACAGTTCCATCAATTCTGATATCGCCAGCCGATTCTATATCGCCTTTTATTACGGTGCCATTGCCTATCAAGTTGCGTGTTGCTGAGTCTATCGCGGCTTTATTATTTTTCATCTATTGAATTTGCTAATATTTAAACGTCAAAAGTAAGGAATTTACAACATTAATAACTGTCAAAATGACGCCTATTTCAGTTGATCCCAAAACCGTTTATACTCATCTACATTTTTGTTGCGGTAAAAAATCGGGTAGTTGGTCAAGGAAATCGGGTAAACCGAATAATCCGCTTTTTTGATGCCGCCAAGCACATAATCAGAGCTTTGCAGCACTTCAAAATAGTCAATAGCAGCGGCACGATTTTCGAAATTACCTACCGTGAGCAGGGTGTTTTCGTTGTCGAGCACCAGGCTTTTTATCATCAAGCTTCTTACGCTAAAATCACTTTTGTTAAAGTCGGACAACCGCACCTTGAGTGGATCTATGCGCACGCTTGCCGAATTGCACACCAGCATTACCATGTATTGGGCATCGGCTTTGTCAATATAAGGAGAAGGCGCCGCTGCCGTGCTGTCAGTTTCAATTTCTGCTGGCATTTCCAGTTCTACTGTTAGTTCGTAAGTTTTGTTGATGTTGCGCAAAATGTCATTAGCCAAAGGGGCTACACTGCTTTCGGGATATTTTTTTACCAAACGATCCAAGGCAACAGCCATTGAATCAACCACTTCAAGCCTGCCAGAAGCTATTGCGCGTAAAAATGCAAAGCGGGGAAGCAGAGCTGTGTCGGAAGGGTATAAATTGGCAGCACGATCGGCATTCATCACCACGCGGAAATATTGGCCGGCTTTATATGCCTCGTAAGTGCGTTCATAAAACTCTTCTGACTCATTGCGGGCCTGTGCTTTTTTAATGAAAAAATCAGGATCAAGTAGCACTTGCGCGTAGTCAGAATCTGGATATCCAGAAATAATCCGGTTCTTGTAGTTTTCGGCTATTTCTGTTTCGTTAAGGGCTGTATGCAATTTATATAAGGAGTACCACGAAGGCAGTTCGTATTCGTTTTTGGGGTAGCGTTCGTTCAGGGTTTGGTAGGCGTCAACGGCTTTGGGTTTGTCCTTGAGGCGTTCCATATAGATAAATCCCAAGTTGTTAAAAGCTTCTGTGATGTCTATATTAGCTTGCTGTTGTGCCTCTTCCGTTAGCGGCAAATCCTGCAGATAATAAGCCCTGTCTCGCTGTGTCAGCTGGGCAGCAGTACTATCAGACAGCGCGTTTTCTTCAGTTTCTACCACTTCCATTCCTCCGCCTCCATCAAAGCTCATGCTTTGCTTGTCGCTGATGCGCCAGTTGTCTTCGAGTTTGCGGCGGCCCCATTTGCGCAGAAATTCCGTGTAGCCGTAGCTTAGCGTATTGGGGTTGTAGAAATACCATTCTGTGGACTGTTCCATGGTGTTTCCACCACCTTGGGGTTTCATGCCTGGCATCATGGCCATCTGTTCTTCCATGCGCTCTTGTTCGGCACGTTGTTTTTCTTCTTCAATATATTGGGCGATAATCTCGTCAATAATTCTAGTACGGTCTGTTGAATCCATGGTAGCCAGTTTTAGCAAGCTGTCCTGTGTTTGCACTATCACTAAGTTTTGCACTAAATCCTGCAAAACCACTGCCCGATTATTGATGCTATCGTAGCCCGGATATTCTCGCGGAAGCGCACTCACGGCGGTGTCATAGTAAGCTTGCGAAGGCACGTAGTCGTTGTTTTCAAACAAGATTCCAGCCACCATCAGTGCCGAAGTGGCTTGCTGACTTTTGTTGGTCGTGCTTACGGCAACGGATTTTCTGAGGAAGTCGATAGCAGCTTCCTCATCATTTTCTTTCAAGGCAATTTCGGCCAAGGCATAATAAATACGGTCGCGAAATTCTTCGTTTTTTTCATCGCGGAGCATTTTGTTCAAGATTTTGACAATCTGCTTGCTGTCGCCCTGGTTGGCATCAAAAGCCTTCGCCATATTGATGCGGGCTTCAAAGGCAAGTTTGTATTCAGGGTTACGCTTTATAACAGCTTTAAACTGTTTGGTGGCCGCAGCCAGATTGCCTTGGCGCTCATATATCTGTCCCAGAATAAACATCGCACGTGTTTTCAGCTGCTTGTCGTTGTTATCCAGAATTCCGCGTTTCAAATGAGTTACGGCAGCTTCGTAATTTTCACGCACAAGATAGTAGTCGGCCCACACCAGTTCGAGGTTTTGTAGCACTTCTTTGGGCATTTCATTGTCGCGGGCTGCTGCTTCGATGGCACGCATCATCGGTTCAGCTTTTTCGTATTGCTCAAGCTGGATATAGGTTTTTGCTAGCCATAGATTGGCCGTATGTCGGATCGGAATCTCGCTATATTGGCTGGCAACAAAATCAAAAGTGCGGCGCGCGCTGATATAGTCTTGTTTGAAAAAATGTGCCTTGCCCATCATCAGGTAGCTGTCGTCGATCCAGCGCACATATTCTTTTGTACCAAATTTCATGGAGTGGCGCTGCACACCTATTGATCCTTTTTGGATGGCCCTATCCATGGGCTGATAAATGCGCTGTGCGTCGCTCTTTTTACCGTAATTAAATACCCGCAATACTTGAATGTAGTCGTCCTCAACGTTTTTGTTTAAGTCTTTTACGCCTTGTTTAAGGCTCTCATTACCATTCCAATATACATTGTATTTGCTGGTGATATTGTGATAGGTACGGCGTGTCCAGGTATTTTTTTTGGTGGAGCAGGCACCCAGCATGAGCAATGTAAGCATCAATACCAGAAAGCGCGTGTAATTCCTGTAATTTTTCAACTTTTTTATGCGTTTAACTACCATAACTCAATTTAGCGGGAAATATTATTTTTTGCCTTGTGCAAGGGCAACGAGAAACGATGCCGTTTATAATTAAAAG
>CAZOEV010000022.1:0-11937 GCA_964578915.1 uncultured Lentimicrobiaceae bacterium | reverse complement strand
GTTCGCCTTGGATCACATAAAGAAATTCCAATAGACGTGCGCTTGGTTTGTGCTACAAATATGCCTTTGTATCAAATGGTTAGCGAAAATAAATTCCGACAGGATTTGCTCTACCGCATCAATACGGTGGAAATAAAACTCCCTGCCTTGCGCGAACGTATTGAAGATATCGAACCCTTGGTGACGCACTTTTTGGATCAGTATTGCAAAAAGTACAAAATTGTTAAAAAACGTCTTAGTGCCAATACCCTAAAACGTTTGCAAATGCATCACTGGCCCGGAAATATCCGCGAATTGCAACATGCAGTGGAACGTGCCGTGATTATGAGCGAAGGAAATATGTTGGAACCGCACGATTTTTTCCTCTCAGAACCCGAAGAAAAAAACGACGTCAACAGCTTACCCGCAAATATGAACCTGGAAGATACCGAGAAAATGCTCATCAGAAAGGTTGTTGACAAACACGGTGGAAATATCAGCAGGGCAGCCAAAGAGCTGGGACTAACACGGGCATCCTTGTACCGCAGAATGGAAAAATATGATCTTTAAAAAATTTCGTTTCCAGTTGGTACTTCGTGTACTGCTTATTGTGGCTTCAGCTTTTGTTCTGGCAATGCTTTATTCGCGCGAGGATTATCTGGTGAGCTCCATAATCCTGCTTTTGCTCATACTGTTGCAAACGATCTCGCTGATATTTTTCGTGGAACACACCAACAACAAACTTGCAAAATTCTTAGAAAGCATCCGCCATGGCGATTTTTCTACTACTTTCTCTGATGAAGGACTTGGAAAAAGTTTTGCCAACTTGAGCCGACAGTTTAATCAAATAACAGACGAGTTTAAGAAAAACAGAGCAGAAAAAGAGGAACACTACAACTATTTACTCACTGTAATTCAGCATATTAGTATTGGAATTATTGTTTTTCGGCACGATGGTAAAATTGATGTCTTCAATAACCCAATAAAAAAACTGCTTCGTGTGAATCACCTGCGCAATATCAGTGAATTGGTGGCTGTGAAAGATGATTTACCAGAAATTTTGCTTCGCATGAAAGCTGGAGACAAAAACCTTATTAAGATTTTTCTGGAAGACGAACTTATTCAAGTCTCTGTAAATGCCACTGAATTCAGGATGCGCGGCGAAGAATATGTGCTTGTTTCAATGCAAAACATCCATTCCGAACTTGAAGAAAAAGAAATCGAGAGTTGGCAACGCCTCATTCGCGTGCTCACCCACGAAATCATGAATTCTATTACACCAATCTCTTCGCTGGCCAGCACGGTGCAGGAGATGATGGTGGACGAAGAAGCAGAGAGGTTATCGCCCAAACAGCTTTCTCAAGATGATTGGGAAAGTATCCAAAGTGCGATGTTTACTATCGAAAGCCGAAGTAAAGGTCTGCTCAATTTCGTTGAGATTTATCGCAATTTGACCCGAATACCAAAACCCAACTTTAGGTATTTTGCTATCAAAGAGCTTTTTGACAAAGCGGGCGAGTTGCTGAAACCAAAATTAGAAATGTATGATATTCAATACGTTTGCAAAGTTTTCCCGGAAGATTTGAAGCTGTTGGCCGATCCCGATTTGATTGACCAGGTATTGATAAATTTATTACTCAACGCCATTGATGCCGTAAAAGTAGCGGAGCATCCGCAAATCTCCATCACCGCTTCGATAAGCCTTAACAATCGGATTATTATTGATGTTGCCGACAACGGTAGCGGCATAAAACCCGATTTGATGGATAAAATATTTATGCCGTTTTTCACCAGTAAAAAGGAAGGGTCGGGCATAGGACTTAGCCTTTCCAGGCAAATAATGCAGATGCATAAAGGCGCACTTTCAGTAAAATCAAAGCCTGGTGAAGGAACAGTTTTTACCCTTTCTTTTTAAACGACTTGATTTTGACGCCTAATTAAAGCGAAATACTTATATATTTGTAAATCTTTAATGCCTTGAAAGATGAAGGTTTAAGTAGTGCAACTCAGCCAAAAGTATTGTCAATGAAAAAGCAACTTCTATCTATACTCCTTTTATTCAGCCTTGTTCAGTCTGCTTCTGCACAAGTTTTTGTCGAACATAGCAAACATTTTAGACCCAAAATACAGGCTGCCGCCTCCTGGTTTCCAGATAATTCTGGTATGAGTGTAGTGGTCGCTGGCGAACTTATTCAGGGTCACGGACAGCGGGCAACTGATTTTTATAAAAAAGATGCTTCGCATAGCTTTAAGGCCATAGCAAGTGGCTTGCCCGATTTTTCGCAGGGCGATATGGATGTAGCCGATTTTAATACTGACGGCCGCATGGATATTGTGCTAACTGGCGTTGGAAATAGCGGCCAGCCAGTATCGGGCATGTATATTCAACAAGGAAATGGGACTTTTCAGCTTAGTAATCAAGAAATTCCTCCTTTAACGAATGGTTCCATTCAATTTGGTGATTTTGATAATGACAGAAATATTGATGTTTTAATTACCGGAAAAAATCCCGTTGGCCGATTGGAAACCATTGTTTTGCTTAATGAAGAGGGTAATTTGAAAGGCTATGATTTTGGACTGCCCGGCGTTGTAAATGGTGAGGCCAGTTGGGTTGATGTAAACAAAGATGGTTCGCTTGATATTTTTATCACAGGAATGTCATATAACGCCCCCATTAGTCGTCTGTATATTTTCCGAAATAGTAATTATATTGCACATCCACAAGAGTTTAAGCCTTTGCACCATAGTGCTGTTGTGTGGGCAGATTTTAACAATGACGGCTATCATGATTTTATTTTGGCCGGCGCCGATAGCGATGGTTTTCCGTATACCAGACTTTTTAGAGGAAGCAAAAGTCTCAACTTTGATGAAAGATCAATTGCTGTTCGTCCCCTAAAAAATGTGAGTATGGATGCTGGCGATTTTGATGCAGATGGCGATATTGATTTTATTATTGCCGGCGAAAGTTTGGAAAGACCATATACAACACTATATGAGAATGATGGAGCGGGTAACTTTAGAGATTTTATGGCGGGTTTACCCGGAGTGAGTGAAGGCGTAGTGCGTTTTGGTGATTTTGACAGAGATGGCGATTTGGATGTGTTTTTGATGGGCATTGATGTGTGTTATAACCTGATTGGCAGCATTTATCGCAATACGATGAGTCCTGCTGTAGTGGTGGATGACACGCCAGTAGATATATTTATTGATTCGCCCATTGTGGATCGTGCGCGAGGCCCGTATTATTATTTTGTGTTTTCGTCCTGCTTCTGCGATATCAATAATACTGGCAAAAAAGGCTACCATGCCTTTGTCAGTAACATCCATAAAGAATTGAAAGATTTTAACCTAACTTATACCTTTAACGATTTGCTTATCAAAGGCTATCCCGGTTGGGGAGAGAGCGATCGCGGACACCGCACTTCCAATGCCTTTACCAGTATAAAAGATGCTGAAGAAGGTCGTAATCAGGTGATTGGTGGATATCGATCGGATAATTTCGAGATACACTACATCAATTGGTAAGCACATTGTGATTGTCTAAGGCAGTTGTTTTATCTAGAAAAATCGACTGCCCAAATAATTACGCTTATGACAAGTATTCAGCGAAACGAGCAGTTGGAATTAGCTGCTGGCTTTATTCAGCATACCCAAAAAAATATCTTCCTCACCGGAAAAGCCGGAACAGGTAAAACAACTTTTCTGCGCCAGCTTTCCGAAATCACTTCAAAACGCCATGTGGTTGTTGCTCCAACAGGCGTGGCGGCCATCAATGCCGGTGGCGTTACGATTCACTCCTTTTTTCAGCTTTCCTTTGGGCCTCAACTGCCCGCAACAGCAAATGATAGTGATGCAAATCAAGCTTTTCAAGGGAATAAGCAAGATAAATTTTCTCAACAGCGTTTTCAACGCTTTTCGCGCGATAAAATACGGCTGATAAAAAGTATCGACCTGCTGGTGATTGACGAAATAAGCATGGTACGCGCTGATTTGCTGGATGCCATTGACCGCACACTCAAGCGTTTTCGCGATCGCTACAAACCTTTTGGTGGCGTGCAACTCCTGCTGATTGGAGATATTCAGCAGCTCGCCCCAGTAGCCCGCGATGAGGAATGGCAACTGCTGCGTGAACATTACAATTCAGTTTATTTTTTCAGTAGCCACGCGCTGCAACAGTCTGATTATATTGCCGTTGAGCTAAAATATGTTTATCGCCAACAAGACCAACATTTTATTGATCTGCTAAACTGTTTCCGCGAAAACAAGCTGGATGCCAGTGCTGTGCAAAAACTCAACGAACGTTATCAAGCCGATTTTGAGCCTGATGATACTGAGGGTTTTATCACACTTACCACGCACAACTACCAAGCCGATCGCATCAACGAAAAAAAGCTGAAAGCCTTAAAGGCTGATACCTGGACTTTTGAAGCAGACATTCAGGGCGATTTTCCGGAAATGTCCTATCCAGCCGATAAAATATTGACGCTAAAAACCGGTGCTCAGGTGATGTTTGTAAAAAATGATCCTTCACCAGAAAAATCCTATTACAATGGGAAAATTGGCCAACTTGTAGGTAAAGACGGCGATAAGCTAATGGTACGATGTGATGACGAACTGATTGAAGTAGAGCCTGTAAGCTGGCACAACCGAAAATACGCCCTCGACGAAGCAAGCCAGGAAATTAAGGAAAATGTCATCGGCAGTTTTACCCAGATTCCACTGCGGCTGGCCTGGGCAATTACCATCCATAAAAGTCAGGGACTTACTTTTGAAAAGTTAATTATTGATGCCAACGCGGCCTTTGCGCACGGACAGGTTTATGTGGCTTTGAGCCGCTGCACCACCCTCGAAGGCATTGTTTTGCGTTCCAAAATCAATAGCCGCATTATAGGCCCTGATGCAGCAATTTCGGGCTTTGAGGCCGAATCGCCAACAAGAAGTCCGGATATGGAAGGCCTGAAAAAGGCAAAACACGATTATGAACTCGACCTGCTGCATGATCAATTTGATTTTGAATTATTTACGCGGATTCTCAAAGGTTACAACCGCTTTGTTAATGAAAACTCTGCCAGCTTTGATAAGGATATCCCTGAGAAAATTGCGAAAAAAATAATTCGTATCAATGAGGAGCTTTCGCCTGTGAGCCAGCGGTTTATGCAGCAAATAAAACAGCTTCATAAAATTGACAACGAGTTAGCTGCCAACACACTTTTGCAGGAAAGACTTCATAAAGCCGCTGCTTATTTTCTGCCGCTTAGTCGCGAAATCTTGGAAACAGAAACGATTTTGGTAGAGACCGACAACAAACAGATTAACAAACGCATCAATGGCTATGCTGATCCGCTAAAAGAGATTTTGGTAGTAAAAACAGCCACTTTAGAAGCGTGTAAAAAAGGTTTTAGCATTGATAGTTATTTAAAAATTAGGAATCAGGCTATTTTGGGTAAAGTTGGTAAAGCAAAATCCGAACGGCCAAAAACTACTGTTGATACCAGCCGAGGTTCATTGACAAATATCCTAAAACGCTGGCGAAATGAAATTGCTGAAGAAGCTGGTTTAGATTTTTATCGCGTGATAACGCTGAAATCCATCGCCGAAATTGCCGAAAAGCTACCGGTGAGTATTGTAGAGCTGAAAGCCATCGACGGCATCGGTCGGGCGAAACTAAAGGCCTACGGAGAGGAGATTATTGAGCTTGTAGTTGATTATATCAGCCGCGAAAACATTTCCAAAACGGTGCCTGCCAACAGCCTCGAGATTCCGCAGATGCCACCCAAGAAACCAAAGGAACCCAAAGGAGCAAGCTTTTTAAAAACTTTTGAGCTTTTCCGTGAAGGAAAAAGCATAGAGGAAATTGCAGAAATCAGAGGACTTGTCACGTCAACCATCGAGTCGCATTTGGCTAAGCTTATAAGCGACAATAGCCTAAATGCTGCTGATATTATACCCCAGGACAAGGTAGACTTGATCACCGAATATTATACAGAAACAGAAGACTATAAATTTGGACCGGCCAAAGAAGTATTGGGTGATGAGGTGAGTTTTAGCGAGCTTCGCTATGTACTCAATGAGCTGAAAAGAGATGGTATGGTGGAGGTGGAATATGGGAGTGCGGATGATTCAAATTAAATATGGTTGCATATTTTGTTGAAATAGAAATATGCTACTTTCTTCAAATCATTTCGGGAAGTGGCACATTTTGGACTTCGTTTCATAAACAGCTGACTACAAGAACTAAAAGCTACATCTAATTAAAACGATTTTCTTAACTTAAAACAAAAGGTTTAGTTCCTTATCTAGCCGGTCACATAAGAGCGTATCATATTAAAGGAACCAAAGATGAAACTTATATCGCTTTATTTTCTACTACCTTGGGATGAAAATATCTTCGGAAATAGAAATCTCCAAAAATATGCTTGACTAACTCAATTTCAATATTCAAGAGATTTTCAATTCTTAAAACCACGTGAAAAAATACGTAATTGGGTTGATATATTACTCATACTAAACAAGAATTAGGTATTTAGGGCCTGCTGAAAAACATCAAGACTATTGGTTACCAGTTTTTTAACTCACAATCTCCAGGTTTAAACTGCATGGATTATGCGGATTGAATAGAAAAAAGCCTACACTTTGAAAGAGATTTCCTTGTGATTTTGCAAACGCAAAGTTTGATTAGGCTGCTGCACACCATCTTCTTTGTTGGCTTCAGCTTGCAGTATGCTAATACAGCTGCGCTTTGCCGCCTCGAATATGGTCTGCATAAGACTTTTTCAGCAAGCCCTATTTATTAATTTCAACTCTTATTAGGAAGGACAAAGTGAATAGTTTGAAATTTTGTGGAGCAAAAAAAAGAGCTGGACCTTACCCAACTCTTTTAAGTTTAATATATTTAAAAAATTATTCTATAATTATTTTTTTGGTAATTTTCTTATTAGTTGTCTGTATTCTAATAAAATACACGCCATTTCTAAGGTCTTGAGTATTTACTCTAACATTTTCGCTGTTGGTGTTTTGTGATAAAATGGTTTTTCCTGCAACATCAATGATTTCTATTTTCTTAATAAGATTAGAACTATTTATTGTTAAAAAATCGTTTGCAGGAATAGGATAAATTGTTAAATGTTTATTTATTTCAGAAATTGTTGTTGTAGTATTATTTATAAATATTGCAGAACTTGTTTCATATGAAGCATTCATATATCCTGAAATAACTAAATCAACTGTTCCATCGTTATCGTAATCACCAGAATCAGCGTCTCCGTAGAAAGAAAAATTAAGATTATCTACTCCACTGTCTCTAAATGTTTCGTCCCCGTTATTAATAAAAATTTTTGAAACACTGTTTCCTTCTCCTGGAGTTGTTGTTTCTCCTACAATAAATAAATCTAAATATCCGTCTTCGTTAAAGTCTGCCCATTCTAATCCACTGTGGGAAACCCCAGGAAAGTCCATGTCTAATTCAGTAAAAGATCCATCTCCGTTGTTTTTATATAGTAGAGTATATCTTTCAGCACCATTTCCTCCTGTTCCCGAAACAACTAAATCAATGTTTCCGTCATTATTAAAATCTCCCCATTCAATATCACCAAGCCAGCATTGGTATAAATCTATACCGGATTCAGAAAATGAGCCATCTCCGTTGTTGTTGAAAATTTTAGAATAAAAAGTATTGCTTCCTCCTGTTCCGTTGTCATATCCTGTAATAGCAAAATCTAAATCGTTATCATTGTCATAATCAGCCCATTTCATTCTTCCTAAGTCCATTCCGGGAACAATTATTCCGGTTAGTTCTGTAAATACTCCTGTTCCATCGTTTTCATAAAACTTCGTAATCTTATTATAATTAACTGATTCTGTTCCTGTTAGTGCAATATCAAGGTCGTTGTCCCCATCAAAATCCACAAGGTTTATTTCTCCTTGTTCTGCAGCCGTAATGCCTGCATTAAGGCTTGTAAATGTGCCATCTCCATTGTTGCTGTAAACTTCTGTAATGTCTGTATAAGAAGCATTTTGTCCCATAATAACAACATCAATATCGTTATCTCCGTCAACATCACCCCAAGAACAAGCTCCCACGTAAACTGCAGGTAATCCAGATATTTCTGAAAGTGTAAATTCTTCTGCATCATAAATATACAAACCTCCTGAAACGCTACCGTCATCTGCAAATCCTGCAAGATACAAGTCTAAATCGCCATCGTTGTCTATATCAGCAAAAGAACAAACCGAAAGGGATAGACCCGGTAAAGAAGAGTTTATATTTTCAAAGGTTTGTGCTTTCATGGAAAATGTTGTAAAAGCAAACAACAGCAGTAAAAATAAATTTTTAATCATGATAAATAAGAATAAGAAAAGAGCTCTTTCAATCTGTTAATTTGAGTATAAAAAAACACGAGAACTCGTTACGTGTTTTTATAATCCTTATAATTTTTTTTAAAGTAATTCAATCAATAATATGCGAATATTTTTGTCTTTAATTTGTTACTCATGATTATTGATAATGCGTTTCTGATTTCCCATCAAAATCTAAAATGATTTTATACTGGGAATTTATAACCATAGTTGATTGATTTAAAACTTAATGCAAATTAGCACAGAAAAAAAGTCTGTATCGTCCCACTTGTGATAAGTGGCACTTGTTTTTTCGTAAGATACTTATTGTTAGGTATTTATTTTTTGTGTAATTTCACAAATTCGGAAGGAGTTGTATTTGTGTGTTTTTTGTGGGCACGGTTAAAAGCACTTTTTGAACTAAAACCGCAATTGTATGCAACACCCAAAATAGAAAAACTTTCGTTTTCTGGTGCTAATATTTCTTTTTTAAAATATTCTATTCTATAAGAATTTATTAAATCAAAATAGGTTGTTTTGAACTTTGTTTTTATTATTTCCGATATCAATTTTACTGAAATATTACTTTGGTTTGAAAGTTCTTGAATTGTAATTTTCTCTTGCAGAAATGGTTTCTTTACTTCTAAATACTCTTTCAGTTCTTTAAAATTGTTTTCCAGAGCTTGTGTGTCTGATTCAGAAATGGTTTCTTTTTTTATAAAAACCATATTTTCAAATTCGGAAGTATTAGTATTGTCACGAATCTCCAAAAATTCACTTTTTACTTCAGGGGTAATAATATTAGAGTCAAAATCTATTGAAGAGAATACAGAACTGTTGCGGAGACCATGAAAACTTATCAAAAAAATAAAAACCGTAATACTTAAATTTATATATAGGTTGGCCTCGTCATGAACTAAAATGCCTAGGTATATTGCACTAATCATAAATAAATAAATAAGCCAAACAACAAATTCTATTTTGATGAAAAGGATAAGCCATTTATTATCAATGTTTTCTATGTATGAGAAGTTGTTTAATATATTTTTCTTATATTTTCTTAGATTTATCAGTGCTGCAATAATATATACCAAACTCACTATATTATTGAGGAAAATATCCAAAAAGGCGTTTAAAAAAACATTATTATTATTAATAGAGTATGAATAGAAACTAACAAATAAAGCAATAATAAATGGTATTAAATGCAATAAATTCAATAGCTTAAAAGACTTTGTCTGTTTAGTAATTGTTTTTACATAGAAATAAGAAAGTACACCTATAAGCACAGGGGTTGCATTTACAATATTTAAAAAATAATAAAACCCCCCAAATGCCCTTCTAATAATAATTATGTTCACAATCTCATTCAAGACTACTATAAGTAATAAACTTGCTAAGAATATGTTAGCAGGTTTTGTTTTTATTTTACTTATTAGCAGGAATATCAGCAGCAAAGAGATTGCTATTGTCATTAGAAATATTTGTTCCATTGTTTATTTTAATTTCTTTTTTGTTCCTTGCGTGATTAGTAGCGCATTGACTGCAGTTATTCTATTTTGTTCAAAAATAGATATTTTATTTATGAAAACGTAAACAAGCTGAAAGTGGATTATATTTCCTGAAGGTGAAAATTCTTTTCTAATGAGTTGGGGCAAATAGTAAACTAGCTTGCTTTCATTGTTCTTTAGATTATTATCTAATAAGTATCATCAGTTTATATGAGGCGCCTTATACCAATCGGTTCATAGTTCGCCTCATTGCGGGGCTTTTCGTTCGGATCATAAAGGCCGTGCACTTTTCCTTGCTATTTTGCAATTGCAATCCTTAATTATAGTGAATTTTTAATTGGTTTAATATCTCCAAAATTAAATGTGACCTTTTGTTTTGCTGAGACATAACCAAACTGTATTTTTGCAGAATGATTCGGGATGTAGCGCAGCCCGGTAGCGCGCTTCGTTCGGGACGAAGAGGCCGCAGGTTCAAATCCTGTCATCCCGACTTCAAGAGACTGTCTGATTTATTAGGCGGTCTTTTTTATAAAAGTCTATCTATCTTTGCGCCTTAAACCAAAAAAATGACTTGGCCAGATATTACCGCTTTGATTGTTTCGGGCGTGTTTGTGGGTTTTATCAATACGCTTGCCGGCGGTGGCACCATTATTTCGCTCACCGTTTTTCTTATCCTTGGCCTGCCTATTGATGTGGCCAATGGTACCAACCGCATTGCGGTGATTCTTCAAAACATCACTTCGGTGCAGGCATTTCATCAAAAGAAGGTGATGAGTTGGAAAAAAGGCTTGCTGCTGGCTATTCCTGCTGTTGTGGGTTCGGTAATTGGTGCCCAACTCGCTGTGGATATTGATCGGGAAGCATTTGAGAAAGCTATTGCTGTTGTGATGTTACTGATGATTTTCTTTATGTTTTTCAAGCCGTCGCAGTTTTTGCACGGACGCGCAGATTTGCTCAGCCGCAAAATTGATTGGAAACAAATTCTGATCTTTTTCTTTATAGGTGTTTATGGCGGGATGTTTCAGGTGGGCGTGGGCTACTTTTTGTTGGCAGCTTTAGTGCTGGGTGTAGGCTTCGATTTGGTAAAAGCCAATGCCGTGAAGGTGTTGATTGTGTTGATTTACACTATTTTTGCACTGGCTGTTTTTGTTTTTAATGATGCCGTCAACTGGAAATACGGCCTTATTCACGCCATCGGCAATGTGATTGGTGCTTATGTGGCGTCTCATATTGCGGTGCACAAAGGCGCTGCTTTTGTAAAATGGGTTATCGTAGTTGTTATTTTACTTACTTCTGCGCAATTGTTGGGCTTATATGACCTCAGCGATTTTATTGGTTTTATGATGAAATAGTTTTACAATAAAGCAAACCTCATCGAAATCACCTATTTTTGAGCTTGAAAAGGAATCACAAAAATTTGCTCAATATGAAATTCGCTTTTATTTCACTTATCGCCTTGCTGTTTATTGGCCTATTCGGATGCCAGCCAAAATCTAAAAAAATCGATCCACCCGCTTATGCGTTGGTCATTCATGGAGGTGCCGGACTAATCAAAGCCGAAAATATGACTACTGAGATGGATAGCAGCTACCGCGCTTCTTTGCTGGAAGCCCTCACAGCTGGTGAAACTATTTTGAAAAATGGTGGAACAAGCTTGGATGCCATCACCACAGCCATCACTATTTTGGAAGATAATCCTTTGTTTAATGCAGGCCGAGGAGCCGTTTTCAACGCGAAAGGATTTATTGAGCACGATGCTTCGATCATGTCGGGTTCTGACAAAGACGCTGGCGCTGTTGGTGCTGTGCGCAATATCAAAAATCCCATTTTGGCTGCCCGCCTGGTGATGGAAGAAAGTCCGCATGTTTTTCTTGTGCGCGAAGGCGCCGAACAGTTTGCCGCTTTGAAAGGCCTGCAAATTGTTGATCCCTCTTGGTTTATGACCCACAAGCAACGCGAAAAATATGAACAGACCAAAGCAACGCAGTTGGAAAGAGAATTTCCGTTGGGAGAAAAGCATGGAACCGTTGGTGCTGTTGCTTTAGATAATTTTGGCAATCTAGCTGCCGGAACTTCAACAGGAGGCATGCACTTCAAGTATGCAGGCCGGCTG
>CAZOEV010000021.1:0-12054 GCA_964578915.1 uncultured Lentimicrobiaceae bacterium | reverse complement strand
TATCTGCCGAGCCTGCCTGAGCAGTCAGGCCAGGCAGGTAGAGCGATTCGGGATGGACAAAAAAACATCTACAAAAAAAGGAACAACCGAAGCTGTTCCTAATTCAATGCGTAATGCAGTATTTTTTACATTTCCACAGTTTCTGTGCGCAGTGGTTCTGGCAAAGCTTTGTGGATTGTCAATTCGTCGATCAGGTTTGTGGCGCCAGCATATTTGTCGATCACAAATAACACATAGCGAATGTCTACGCTAATGGTGCGTTGCAGTTCGGGTTCAAAAGCAATATCGCCACTCATCGCTTCCCAGTTGCCATCAAAAGCAATACCGATCAGCTCACCTTTACCATTGATTACAGGGCTTCCAGAGTTGCCACCTGTTATGTCGTTGGTCGTAAGGAAACATACAATAAGTTCGCCATCTTCGCCATAAGGTCCAAAGTCGCGGCTTTCAATCAGGTCTTTTAAGTAATCAGGCACGATAAATTCGTCATTACTAGGATCTTCTTTTTGCAAAATTCCTTTAGAAGTAGTAATATAATCAAACTGAATGGCATCGGCAGGCTCATAATCCTGCACCGTGCCATAAGTCATGCGCATAGTGGAGTTGGCATCGGGATAAAAAACCTTATCCGTTTGCATCTCGCGCAAACCGCCCATAAACAGGCGCTCTGCATCGGTGAGCGCGGATTGTGCCATCTGAAACTCACCAGAGGCTTCCATCAGTTTTCCCATAAAGGCATTGGCCAGTTCGAGTGCAGGATCTTTTTCAAGGCTCTTTAAATCAGGATCGTTCAAGAAGCTGATAACACGCTCTTTTTCTGCAAAAACAGACTTTTCAAATACATCTGCGGCATAGCTATCAAAACTCCCTTTGTAATCATTAAATTCCTCATTAATCAATGGCGCCTGCATATCCATAGGAACATGCTGGTGGTATTCGCTGAGCATAGCAGCCAGCAATTGCTGATCCGCCGGGGCGTAATAGTTTTTAAAATGCTCATCAACTTCTTCAAGCAGTGATTCGGCAGCCGCTTTGATTTGCTCCTGGCGTTCTTCCTTCATTTTTTTGGCCATGTCTTTATCTTTAGGAAGCTCTTTCTTGTCGATAGGTTTGAGCAACTCAAATAAGCCATTAAAATTATTGGCATAGCCAACGATTTCAGAACCGCTAAGACCGGCGAAACTGGTATACAGCAGTGGCTCAATTTTATCAGCCATCATAGTATAGCTGTTTTCGAGTGTCGACAGCACCTCGCCATATTTTTCACTGCGCTCTTCGGATGATTCCACCCAAGCTTTAAACTGATCTTCGAGCAACACTTTTTTGTCGGCCACATCCAGATTTTTAAGTCCACGGGTCTGACCAATCAGGTATTTCCAAGTGTTGGCTGTTACGGCATGTTTAGAAGCATATTGAATCTTAACCTGCTGATCTACATCCATAAAGCCTTTCCAAACATCCAATTTTTTTCCAAAAAGGTCGATAATAGCTGGATATTGTGCATCCAAGTTAAAATTTACGCCATAAGAAGTAAGATAGCGGTCAGTACCTCCTGGGAATCCCCAAATCATCGCAAAGTCATCTTCCTGAACGCCATCAAGGCTTATAGGTAAATAATGTTTCGGTTTGAGCGGAATATTTTCCTCGGCATAATCGGCTGGGCTGCCATCAGGTGCGCTATACACCCTGAAGATGGAGAAGTCGCCAGTATGACGTGGCCACATCCAGTTGTCGGTGTCGCCACCAAATTTTCCAATGGCTGATGGAGGAGCACCAACTAAACGCACATCGGTATACACCTCATAAACAAACATATAATACTCGTTTCCGTTGAAGAAACTTTTCAAAACCACATTATAGCGTCCATCTTCTGAAGCGACTTTTTTCATGCGGTTGCTTACTTCACGGATGGCTGCGCTGCGTTGCTGCGTATTCATGGTGTCAACAACATTTTGCATCACGCTATCGGTAACATCTTGCATACGAATCAAGAAAGATGCGGTAAGTTCTGGATTGGCCAGCTCTTCATCCAGGCTTTTGGCCCAGAAACCGTTAGTAAGGTAATCGTGATCAAGCGTGCTGTGCTTTTGTATAATATCGTATCCACAATGGTGATTGGTAAACAACAATCCCTGGTCGGAAACAATTTCGCCAGTACAGAAAAAACCTGAAGGCGCTGGACTTGTTGACAGGCCTACGATAGCATCTTTGAGGCTAGAATTATTTACGCTGTAAATTTCTTCGGCAGTTAGCTGAAGTCCTGCTTCGCGCATATCAGCATAGTTGAGCCGTTCAACAAACATGGGCAACCACATGCCTTCGTCGGCATAAGTTTTTCCCAAAGAAGCCAGCATGACGAACGCCAGCATTAGAAACACTTTTTTCATAACTTATAATTTTGGTTTTAATAACATAAAGAAAGCTTTTATCCACTATTATACCACAAATTATTAGGGCGTGATTAACAGTAAATTAAATTCTTTTTACCAACCAGCATAAGCTGGCGAAATGTTCGATATGGATCAATCAGCTGTTCGCAAACGAACACTATTCCAATCCAAGGGTTTTTGGACCCATGTCGAAGTAAATATCAACCGGAATGCCGAGTGCGGTGATACGATCGAGGTCTGTTTGCAGCTCTGTTTTTACAACGCCTTCGTTCGCAATCCAGGTTTTTACGGCTTCGTAATCTCCATCGCCCTGAGCTTGCAAGATCATGCCGGTGAGCTTTGCACTGGCTGCTTTCATTTTTTCAAGATCAATGGCATAAGTACCTTCTTCCGAACGGGTGAACCCACCTTCTTCACGGAAGAAATTAAAGGTGAGCATATTGGCTTTTCCGTGCGCACTGGCGGCTCCAAATCTTACAGAGCGGAAGAAACCCGCCATAAAAGTGACGTAATTATCCATCAACTCCGTATCCTTATATTCTCCCATATCGTGCAGTTTGGTAACCAGAAACAAGCCTAAAATATCCGCTTTGGCTTCTTCCAGCGCAGAATATTGCTCTTTTAAGGCTTTGCGAACGGTTGACTTTCCGTCGATAGTATTTTTGATTCCCATGCCGTGCGCCACTTCGTGGAACATGGTATTGCTAAAGAATGCATCAAACTTGATATGCTGGCGCAGTTCGGGAGCAATTAACTCCTGTGAAATGGGTACTAAAATTTTATCAAATTTAGCACGCATACTGTTCTTTAACTGCAATTTACGCGTGCCTTTTTCAAGCTGTACGCGCTCATCGTTGGGTAAGTTAATAGCAATGGTTTTGCCGGCCATATTGCAGTCGCCAGCATAAAAAACAACATCATAAGCATTGAGATCGGCATCAGAGCCAGGCACCTCATTCTTGTAGGTTTGATCTACCGGAAGTTGCGTTTGCAGTTCAGGCAAGAAGGCAGCATAATGTGATAGTCTGTCGCTCCAAATCTTGTCTTTTATTAGTATAAATGCCTCATGAGCAGCTTTGTAGCCAAACAAAGCATCGGTATAATTTTCGATAGGCCCAATTACCATATCCACATTGTTATCGCGCACATCCATCCAAGCCATATCGCTTTCAAAATAGTCGTCGGAGCGCAGTGCTTTGGCACGTAATTTTAGGTAATCGGCAAAAGCTTTGTCACCAGCCAGTTCTGAAGCTTGTTCAAGCAAGTCGGCAGCTTTTGTAATTTCTTCTGCATAAGCCTCGTGATACCAAACTGTTTTTAGCGCGCCATTTTCGTCGCGTTTAATCAAAGTATAAAGGCTTGTCTTATTAGGATCTTCAAAGGCTTCAAACTCTTCTGCCGTCATATCTAGTGGATAAAACTGTGCGCCAGCTGGCTTTTCATTGTATCCTTCCAAGAATGGTTTCTGGTTGTCGAGCTCGTCCCAAGGGCCATAATTAATGGTGGCAAACTGTTTTGCGTGCTCATTATCGATAGCAGCAAGGAAAGTGGCTTTGTCGCCAAAATTCTGCTTCCAGAAAATATCGTCCATGATAGATGCGGCTTCAAAAAGCAGTTCCAGCATTTCTTTTTCGTTGGCGCTCAAGTGGCTGATATCAGCTGTGAGCTTCACTTCGGCGTATTTATCCATTAAAACTGACATCGGATCTTGTGTTTCGGTTTCTTTTGGAGTGGGTTGCTGGCAAGCGGTGACAAGAAACAACAGCGCCAGTAAAAAACTTAAATTCTTCATTATTATGTTTTTAAATTATTATGAATCCTAACAGCAAAAATACGTGTTTTTAAGTGATTAATACCAATCAGACAGCAAGTTTCTGTTAACCATTTCACAAACAAAGTGTTTATAGTGAGGCGCAGCCATTGAAGATTCTAGTCGGATTAAATAGTGAATTAACTCATAATAAAACAAAACTTGCTTGAAAATTTTGTTTCCTTTTCGGTTTTTGCTTGTTGCGATATCCAATAGTTTTTTATTGTTTACGGCGAAAATCAGCAGCAGCAAATCTCTTTCATATCAAAGATACCCAAACCGAAGTCTTAAAAAACTAAAAGCAATATATGCTGACAGCACTCCTAAACAAACCACAAAACAAAAAATCAAACTGTTAAGCTAATTCTAGGGCTCTGAACACTTTCAATCCATGCCGAAATTTCCGAAAACTTCTTCCCGCTTTATGAAGGTTTATTTATAGTTTCGGTTAACTTTGTGCTTTTAAAAAACTTCGAGCATGCAAAAAAAGAAAATCTTAATCATTTATCCTGAAGCGCGGGCTACACGCATTGCCATTTATCGCAACACCGACCCGATGTTTCTGAAAACCATCAGACATCCTGAAGAAGAACTGGCCAATTTCGACAATATTCCCGACCAGACTGAATATCGCAAACAAGTAATTTTTGAAGAGCTGAAACGCAATGACTTTGATTTGGAAAATATCGAGATTATCATGGCTAGAAGCGGCTTGGTAAAACCACTCAAATCTGGTGTTTACGAGATAAATGATAAGATGTTTGCCGATTTGGAAGTTGGCGTTATGGGTGTGCACGAAACCAATTTGGGCGGTATGATTGCCTACAAAATGGCCAACGAACTCGGCATCAAAGCCTATATGGCCGATCCGGTTGTGGTTGATGAGCTTTCTGATTTGGCGCGCATCACCGGACATCCGTTGTTTGTGCGCAAATCAATTTTTCATGCCCTAAGCCATAAATATTTCGCCAAGAAATACGCGAAATCTGTTAACCAATCCTATGAAGAACTCAACCTTATTATAGCCCATGTTGGATTAGGAGGAATTTCGGTTGGTGCCCACCAAAAAGGTTTGGTAGTTGATGTAAATCAAGCTTTTGACGGCGGCGGACCTTTCTCTATTACCCGCGCGGGAACCTTGCCAATGGGACAACTTGTAAGACTGTGCTATAACGGAAAATACACAGAAAAACAGGTACTCAAGATGCTCAATTCCGAAAGTGGCTATTCCGCTTATCTCAACACCGATTCTATCCCGGAAATCAATAAAATGATTGCTGACGGAGACGAAAAGGCGGTATTTATCTCCGAAGCCTGCGCCTACCAAGTAAGCAAAGAAATTGCTTCACACTATGCCACACTCGAAGGCGAAGTGGATGCCATTGTCCTCACCGGAAATATTTTCAATAGCGAACTGTTTTTGGCCAATGTGAATAAACGCATCGGCAAACTGGCTCCAATCGCACTTTACCCAACTATTAATGACCTTGAAGCACATGCTTCCAATGCGTTACAGGTGCTAAAAGGCGAAGTTGAAGTGCAAATTTATGCCTAAACTGCGTAACATATTGTTGCGCCTGCTGCTATTACTTCCCCTTTTTTCAATAGCACAACATTTTGAAAACAGCTTTGAAACCGGTCAAGAGCAAGGCTTTTGGCTAAATACTTCAGTCGTTTCTGATAGCACAGCTTTTCACGGCAAAAGTTACAATTTAACTCCTGAAAATCAGGAATTTGGATTTGGATTTCAGCTTGATAGTCGTGAAATTCAAGACTCACATAATTCCATAGATTTCACGTTAAACGCTTGGCTGCGTTTTGACAAAGCGCCAGAAAAAGCATTTTATATCCTAACGATAAATAGAAATAACGAGCTGCTTTTGTGGCATGCTTTTGATCTTGCAGCCAGTTATACTGCTACCAACGAATGGTTTAAGTTTTCTGATAGCATAAGTATTCCTGCTGATCTGCTTCAGAATAGCATTTTGAAAACCTATCTTTGGAATCCGTCTAAAATTAATATCGCTGCCGATCTGGTTAGCCATAATTTTAACACAGCAATAATTCCTGACTATTTACCCGAAAAAATAGACTTTAGCGAAATAAGCGGTGCGCCGAAAGTACTTGCTCAAAACCATTTTTTTGAACTGCTGCTTTTCCCTGAAAATGGTTCTTTGATAGTAGCAGACCATCGCGGGAAGCCACTCACCAAAAACTGGTCGGTTTACACAGCTTTACACCGCCAAAACGAACTGCAAGAAAGCCAATCGCAGCGCTGGAAAGTCAGGAGAATAAAAGAAAAAGGTAATAAAAAACAGCTTGTTTTGGTTGCCAAAAATAAGTTAAGCCGCAATAAAATCTACGTCAATTTCGACTGGGAAAGCCCGCAACTGGAGGTAAATATGCAAAGTCGTTTTCGCAAAAAAGGACAGTTGGAGCGGCAGGCTTTGGTGATCGGTTTTGAGGACAGTTTGAGGCGCGTTTTCCGGAAAAACCGGCATCTCGACACTATCAATTTACAAGACGCTTATTACTTAGACCAGCAGGGATTTTTGACCGGAGAAAATCAGCGCACATCCGGGATTTATCCAGCGCTAAAGCTTTCATCCATGCAATATAGCAAGCGTTTGAACGCTGCTTTTTTAAACTTGGATTATGCCGCCGACCATCCGATAATTCATTACCCACTAAGCGATGACACCAGCGATTATTTTGTGGATCGCTCGGCGCAAAAGCTTAAATTATGTTCAAAAATCACCAGAAGTTTCGACTTTTTAGCCGGGTACGACCCCGCTTTCTTACCTCGAATAATGCCTGTTCCTGCTGGTTATAATGCCGCAATAGTCTTCTCTGAACACGCTGATTGGACGAATATTCGCACCCAAAGAGCCGTTAATTTTGGCCATGAAAATATCACCAAATCCGACAGCGCGGTGGGCGGTTTTGTGTATTACGATATTCCCGTCACCAAAAGTGTTTTTTACAACAATCCCGATAAGGTTACCAACGCCGCGATCAGCGACAGCCTTTTTCTGGAAACTCATGCAAGCTTAATCGAAACGCCCTATTTTGAAGATTTTCTGCTCCAGCTGCATCAAAAAGGCCACGAAATTTGTCTGCATACGCCAGAGCAGTTTTCCACTACCCGAAAAAACATGAAAACTGCGCTGGAAGTTATGAATCAGCAGTTTGGCTCGCCGACTTGGATAGACCATGGCTACAACAACTCCCCTATTAACAACCGCGAAAATACCGTTTGCGACGGCCTGAACAAAAGAGGGAAATTTTCGGTACTAAAACACGGCAATAAACAAGGCGTTCGCTATTTCTGGAATCCTTATTTTGAGGAAGTTAGTCCGTTTGCACCTTGGCACTTCGATGGCCAACTGATGCAACCCTATCCGGGTTTTAGCGATGCTTTTCCGGCGCTTGATTTCGCACAAATTCCCGGCACAAATTCCTGGCTCTGGCGCACTAGTGGCACCTTGGAAGTGCCACACGAAGGCCTCTGGAATTATTATTTTGACAACAATCGCCTAGCGCGAATTATCCAATTCAACGCGATCCATATTGCACATGTGTATCCCGCCTGGGCGCAAGAAACTAAAGGATACTGGCGCTTTGATGAAAACGGAAAAATTGTAGCAGAAACAGGTTTCAATCAGGCTTTGGCGCGCATCGACAGCCTGCACAAAAGCTGCCAACTTTTGCCGGCAACCATCCAGCAACTGCTGAGCTACCACGAACAAGTTCAGCAAATCGACTACGAGATAAATTCCGACGGCTCAATCAACATACAACACAATGGAGATCAAATAATTAATGGAATTAGTTTTATTACTTCAGCACTGGAAATAGAAATTGTAGGTAAAGCTTTTCAAAGCCGACAGACTGAAAACGGCTTGATTTTTTGGTTCAATATCGCGCCTGGCGAAACGCTAAGTATCAAAGCAAAAAAGCTATAAAAACAAAACTCACCGCCGCAGACTTCCATTAAACTTTTACGCAACCGATATAGTCCGAAAAAGGGACGATTTACACCCATTTTTACAACAAAAACAAGGGTTTTGTTGTTATTTTGTAGAACAATAGAAGACAATAAAATCTAAAAAATATGGACAAAAAATTCAATTTCACCCTATCAGAATCCGCCTTAGAGCTACTAAACAAAGCTAAAAGCGCAACCCTTTATGAGCGCTATGAAGATTTGGCGGTGGCAGCTTTAGGCGGGCCAGACAATTTGAGTTACGAGGTATCTTATGATGTACCTGGAAAAAGCGAGGTAGTTGAAGCCGTGGTGCACAAAGTAACTAATGGCGTTTCGGCAAATTACCCCGAACCCTATATGCGCCGTCGCGATCCCAACACCATGCTTATTGCCGATGATAAACCCTCTGACAAAGAACGCTATGCTGACCGTATGGGGAAATCCTTTGACCCACTTAGAAATGAGACTTTTGAATGGCTGAAACAACAAGATCTAGGTTATTTTTTCTTTAAAATTGGCCTGATGGATGAAAGCCCTTACGGCCTCGCCATCGTGCCTGTTAATGCAGCATTTTTTGCGATGGGGCTGGCTATGCTTCAAAAGATTGTGCCGGTGAAGGATGTTCCGGCTGACAGCGTGATAAAAGCAGTAGTTTATGTTGCGCCGCCCTTCCGTCACACGCATTTCGACGGCAAACAAGTGGTGGTTCACAACCGCACAGATGCCGCTTACGAAATATTTTCCTACAATCTTTATCCGGGGCCAAGTGCCAAAAAAGGCATCTATGGTGTTTTGCTTTCTATCGGTGAGGAAGAAGGTTGGACAACAACGCATTGTTCTGCTGTAGAATCTATCAGCCCCTACGATAATGTTACCCGTTTTATGCACGAAGGTGCCAGCGGAGGCGGCAAAAGCGAAATGTTGCAACATATAGTCCGCGAGCCAAATGGCGAAGTGCTGATTGGCACCAACAGCATTACCGGCGAAAAACGCAGCATTCAAATTCCGCGTTTTTGCGAGATCGCACCAATTTGTGATGATATGGCGACCATTCATCCCGATATACAAACGGAAAGCAAACGGATGCGGCTGCTTGATGCCGAAAACGCCTGGTTTATCCGTACCGACAATATCACCGGTTACGGCATTGATCCAACGCTTGAAAAAGTTACCATCAATGCGAAGCAACCGCTGCTGTTTTTTAATATCGAAACACATCCTGGCGGCACAGCTTTAATCTGGAATCACATTATGGATGCGCCCGGAAAGCCTTGCCCAAACCCACGGGTAATTGTGCCGCGCGAACTTTTTGAAGCCCTCGACAAACCATTGCATATCGACGTTCGAAGCTTTGGCGTACGCACGCCCCCAAGCACCAGCGAAGACCCAACTTACGGTATTATAGGACTGTTCCACTTTTTACCACCAGCTTTGGCTTGGCTTTGGCGATTGGTGTCACCACGCGGACATGCCAATCCAAGTATTATCAGCAGCGGAAAAGGCATGGAAAGCGAAGGTGTTGGCTCCTATTGGCCATTTGCCACCGGCAAAAAAGTGCATCATGCCAACCTGCTTTTGAATCAGATTGCCGAAAAAACTGACACCCATTATGTGCTTACACCGAATCAATTTGTAGGCACCTGGAAAGTTGGCTTTAGGGCACAACTGCTGATGCGTGAATATCTTACACGCCGTGGAAACTCAAAATTCAGACCAGATCAAATCAGTCAGTCGCGCTGTACGCTACTGGGCTACGACCTGGAATTTTTAACTATTGAAGGCTCTAAAATCCCTTCGCGCTTTTTGAAAACCTACAAACAGCCAGAGCTGGGTGTGGAAGGTTACGACAGAGGCGCTACCATTCTAACGGAGTTTTTCAAGAAAGAGCTAGAACAATACCGCACTCCGGAATTATCAGAATTGGGGCACCGAATAATTGATACTTGCCTGAATAATGGCACGGTTGAAGATTACGAAAAATTGATTCCGAAGAAATAATATCAAAACGAATTAGGTAAAAAACTCCGGCTTTAAAGTCGGAGTTTTTTGTTTTTGTTGTTTTCTCAGGTACTCTATTTAAATAGAATAGCTCTTAATAGCTTAAAAAATACACATCAAAAAAAACAGGATAAACCCGCAGATTTATCCTGTTCAAATAATTTAGCTGAAAGCACTATAGCTTCATCTCTGCAATTTCGCCTTCAACCATCAGCGGTGCAGCAGTTTTTTTAACAATCTCTTCTACCGAAACTCCAGGTGCTCTTTCAATCAGTTTGAAGCCTTTGTCGGTAACTTCAACCACAGCCAATTCCGTAACAATACGTTTCACACAGCCCACGCCAGTTAAGGGCAGATCGCAGGATTTCAGCAGTTTACTATTTCCATCTCTGTCGGTATGTGTCATGGCGACGATGATGTTTTTAGCTGCTGCCACCAAATCCATGGCACCGCCCATTCCTTTCACCATTTTATTGGGGATTTTCCAGCTGGAGATATCTCCGTTTTCAGCTACCTGAAAAGCACCCAAAACGGTAAGGTCGATATGTCCGCCACGAATCATGGCAAAGCTGGTAGCAGAATCAAAAAACGCTGAACCTTTGGTATAAGTAACCGTTTGCTTGCCAGCATTGATAAGATCGGCATCTACCTCATCGGGATGCGGATAAGGCCCAATTCCCAGCAAACCATTTTCAGATTGCAGGGTAACCATCATCCCATCAGGGATAAAATTAGCCACCAAAGTAGGAATTCCAATGCCGAGATTAACGTAATAACCATCTTCTATTTCCTGGGCAATGCGCTTGGCAATGCCATTTTTATCTAAAGCCATTGTATAATTTTTTTCGGGTTAAACTAACGGGTTGTTGTAAACTCGATACGTTTTTCGAGATTTTCAGCCTTGAAGATGCGCTGCACATAAACTCCCGGCGTATGAATTTGATTGGGATCAAGCTCGCCAGCAGGCACCAGCTCTTCTACTTCGGCAATAGTAATTTTTCCGGCCGTAGCCATAGGCTGATTAAAATTATTGGCCGTATGCCTGTATATCAGGTTGCCATGGGTATCGCCTTTCCAAGCTTTTACGATGGCATAATCGGCTGTGAGGGCATTTTCCAGCAAATGTGGCTTACCATTAAACTCGCGCACTTCTTTGCCATCGGCTACTTCGGTGCCATAGCCAGCAGGCACAAAAAAGGCAGGAATTCCGGCTCCACCAGCGCGACAACGCTCGGCCAGTGTACCTTGCGGAATAAGCTCTACATCCAGTTCACCACTCAAAAGCTGCCTTTCAAACTCAGCATTTTCACCAACATAAGACGAAATCATCTTTTTGATTTGGTGCTTTTTTAGCAATAATCCCAGCCCGAAATCATCAACTCCGGCATTGTTTGAAATACAGGTAAGACCTTTTACTCCGGTGCTTACCAGAGCATTTATACAATTTTCGGGGATGCCACAAAGCCCAAAACCACCCAGCATCACGGTCATATTATCGCTGATGCCCGCAATAGCTTCCTGTGCGTTTTTTACTACTTTATTCATGTTTGGAAATTAATTTTGTGCCACAACAAACCGGATTTTTCAGAAAATTTTCTCCTAAAAAGCACCCAGTAGCCGTTGGACTGTTTAAGGGAGCTAAGTTAAGAATTATGGAGAGAATGGGGCTTGTTTTAAGAAAATTCTCTTTTGCAGGAGGAAACCCCGCCAATTCAGCTTTAAGTCAAAAAATCTGATTTATCAGCCGTAAGTAACCATTTCCAGATAGGTATAACCGCTATTGACATGCCTTTCATTTCAATAATTTCTTCTTCGTCATAGCTAATAATCAATCCTTTCGTTAGTTTATACATCAGCATGGCTTCTAG
>CAZOEV010000020.1:0-12272 GCA_964578915.1 uncultured Lentimicrobiaceae bacterium | reverse complement strand
ACTGCAGTTGACTGCACCATTGATGAGGCTTCCAATACAACGCTTGATCATCCTTTCAAAGGAAATATCGACTTGAATAAATTGGAAAAAGTGTTTAAAGCATATCCAAAAGAGCGCATTCCGATGGTGATTATCACCGTTACCTGCAACTCCTCTGGTGGTCAACCTGTTTCAATGGCCAATATCAAAGCTGTGAGCGAAATGTCTCAGAAATTTGGTATTAAAGTCATTTTTGATGCGGCCCGTTTTGCTGAGAATGCCTACTTCATCAAAAATCGTGAAGCAGGCTATCAAGAAAAAACCATTCGCGAAATCGTGTTGGAAATGTTTTCCTACGGCGATGGTATGACAATGAGTAGTAAGAAAGACGCTATCGTGAATATGGGCGGTTTTATTGCCTTGCGCGATGAAGCAATTTTCCGCGAAGCCAGCACTTTTAACATTATGTTTGAAGGCTTTATCACTTATGGTGGCATGTCGGGACGCGATATGAACGCACTCGCTCAAGGGCTTTTCGAAGGCACCGAGTACGACACCCTCGACACCCGCATCAAGCAGGTAGCTTATTTAGGAACGTTGCTGCATGAGGCCGGTGTGCCATTGCAATTGCCTTTTGGTGGTCATGCCATTTTTGTGGATGCCAAACGTTTTCTGCCTCATTTACCTAAAGAACAGTTCACTGCTCAAACTTTAGCTGTTGAGCTTTATCTGGAAGCAGGCATTCGCGCTGTAGAAATCGGTGCAATCCTTGCCGACCGTGATCCGGTAACACGCGAAAACCGTTATCCCGAACTGGAGCTTGTGAGGCTTGCCATTCCGCGAAGAACCTACACCAACAACCACATGGCGTATGTTGCTGCTGCACTTATTAATGTTTGGGAAAGACGCGACAGCATCAAATCAGGATTAAAAATAGTGCGCGAAGCACCTATTATGCGGCATTTTACAGTAGATCTGGAGAAAATTTAAGCTGAAACTTCAAACCACTTTGATAAGCGGTCTTGATGAGAAAAATCGAGACTTGATTAATATAAAAACAGCCCGAAAAACTAATGTTTTTCGGGCTGTTTATGTGTTTATATTTCTGAAATAAAATTACTTACAGCACAATCACACTGTTTTGTGCGTCTATAAATGAAGTTTCGGCTAGTTTGTCGGCTTCTTCTTCGTTAAACCAACGGCTGTTGTCGGCTAGGTAACGAAATTCGTAATTGTTGCCAACAGGCAATTCGATGGCGTGGCTAAACGAGCCGTCTTTAAGGGCTTTCATCACGTCAGCTTTTGGGTTCCATTCGTTAAAATCGCCAACAATAGCAACCTGTTCAGCATCAGCAGCCTGTGCTTTGCTTACTTTAAAACCTATTTTGGCGGTAGCTTTTGTTTTGAGAAATTGCTTCTTAATACTCATAATTTATTTGTGGTTAGTTAAATAATAGTCAATGTTATTTCATTGAAATTTTTACAAACTTAAATAGAATTGCTAACAATAATCAAGCTGCTTTTTTAGTAGATTTATGATTTAAGTGTTGATAAATAATAACTTATGGTAAGAATTGGTTGTTTATAAAAATATAACAATCGGTTTCGGAAACATTAGATTGAGCGAGAAATAACAAGAAAAAAATGCAGCAACAGGAAAATTGTATCAGGAGCAAATGGTAGAAGTCTGCTTGAGTTTAATCAGATGTTGCCTTGGCAAGCTTACATTGCTTAATTTTGTGGCAAATTAAATATTTACCTAAAGCATGGATTCTCCTAAAAAATTTGGTCGATATGACCGTATATACCTGCAACTTATTGATTTGCTAAAAAAAAGTAACAATCCCATTTCTAATATGGCCACCATTGCTGCGGTGTTGAGTGGTAAAATGGATCATTTTTTCTGGACAGGTTTTTACCTGCTTCAGGATGGAAAGCTGCAAGTGGGTCCTTATCAGGGATCGCTTGCCTGCATTGATCTGGCTAAAGATACTGGCGTTTGCTGGGCCGGGATTAACACCGCCAAAACCGTGATTGTTGCCGATGTGCATCAGTTTGACGGACATATAGCCTGCGATGGCCGCTCACAGTCGGAAATTGTGGTGCCGCTGCGCAACAAAGCCAACGAAATTGTTGGCGTGCTGGACGTTGACAGCAGCAGCAAAAATAGTTTCGACGATACTGATGCTTATTGGCTTGAGCGAATTGTTGACTTGGTTTATCAGCATTAGCAGCCTTTTGCGAATAGCTTTTCGCGGAATTAGGCTTACCCAATAAAAACTGTAATTTTGCAGCCTTAATTTTTTGATTTGAATACTATTATTCTCTTATTTTTAGTGATATCGCTCACTTCCGGCACATTCCCATTAGTTCTTGGCTTGCAAAGTCAGGAGCAGAAAAGCTGGTTGCAGCGCCTGCTTATCGGGCTGATTTTTGGCCTAATGCAGGCTTTTATGGTGTATTTGGGTGTTTTGCTCGGTCAGCGTTTTATGCACTTGTTATCCGAGCACTACCAGATAATAATTTTTGCCATTTTTGGACTTATTGCCTTTCGCTTGATCATGGAATCTTTAAAAATCCGTAAAGAAAACCGACTTTTTGTATTCGAAACTTATCCTAAAGTTTTTATTGTGGCCGTTGCTGCTTCTATCAATACGTTAATTGCTGGTATGGCTATCAGTGGATTACAGCTTGAAATAGACGCTTTGCCTTTGGCATTTTTGCTAGCCGGATTTATTTGGGCACTTGTTGGTCAAAACATGCCTGTTAACCGCATAAATATATTGATGGCAAGTGTCAGCCAATTGATTTCGGCTTTTATTTTATTTGTTATTTCGTTTCTCTATTTATTTAATATTCAGTCGTTTTAGTGTTATGAAAAAAAGTACTTCTTTTATTTTTTTATTTTCTGCATTAGTTTTTATTTTCAATGCATTTCTCGCCCAGGCGCAACCTCCATCCGGATACTATTCTAATACCGAAGGGCTCTACGAAAATGCGCTGCGCCAGAGTTTACACAATATTATTGACAACCATAATTCTCGATCTTATAGTCAATTATGGAGTGATTTTCAGCAAACTGACAAAAAAGCTAATGGCAAAGTGTGGGATATGTATTCAGATCAGCCAGGCGGAACTCCTGCTTATGAATACACTTTCGTATCTGATCAGTGCGGCAATTATAGTGGCGAAGGTAGTTGCTACAACCGCGAACACAGTTTTCCTAAGAGTTGGTTTGGAGATGCCAGCCCAATGTACACTGATTTGTATCACCTGGTTCCCACTGATGGCTATACCAATGGACGCCGCAGTAATTATCCCTTTGGCGAAGTAGGTTCTGCTACTTGGACTTCTACCAATGGCTCCAAAGTGGGCAGCAACAACACCTCCGGTTATAGCGGCACTGTTTTTGAACCCATCGACGAATACAAAGGCGATTTGGCTCGTGGAATTTTATACATGACCGTGCGCTATTATGGAGAAGACAACAGCTGGCCTGGAAGTGCTATGACCGACGGTGCTGATTTGTTGCCGTGGGCACTTAGCGTAATGCTGCAATGGCACGCACAAGATCCTGTAAGCCAGAAGGAAATTGACAGAAATAATGCAATCTACCAGATTCAAAACAATAGGAATCCGTTTATCGACAATCCGGAATTTGCACAACGAATTTATGATCCAACTGCCAGTCTTGCTGAAACCCAATTGCTGAATCAACTGCATGTTTATCCCAATCCAGCTTCTGTTTCAGGTCAAATAAACCTACAATGGCAGAGCAGTACTACTGTTGACGAATTTGTGGTAACTGATGTGCGCGGACGTGTTGTTATGCAAAAATCCATTTCAAATGTGGAGCAGGAATATCAACTCGATCTGGATAAACTGGAACGCGGATTTTATTTAATTCAGCTCTATCACAATAGCAAACCCATTGCGGTGAGCAAGTTGCTCTTAAACTAAGATTTTACATTGATGTCTAAAATACGCATTACCAAAGAGTTTCATTTCGAAATGGCCCATACTTTGTTGGGTTATGACGGCCCTTGCCGAAATATTCATGGCCACAGCTACGAACTAAAAGTAACCTTGCTGGGCACACCCATTTCTGACCCAAATAATCCGAAACTTGGAATGGTGATGGATTTTGGCGACCTCAAGAAAATTGTGAAAGATCAAGTGGTGGATGTTTTTGATCATGCGCTGGTATTAAATAAAGCTGTTCCGCGCGAAATGGTCGAAAATATGCAAAAGCATTTTGAAAAGGTTTTTTTGCTCGATTATCAGCCCACCAGCGAATTGATGGTAAGTGATTTTGCTGTGCGTATTGCCACCAAACTGCCTGAAAATATTGAGCTTTTCAGTCTTTTGTTGCGCGAAACCGGCACCGCCTTCGCGGAATGGTATGCTGCTGACAATAAGTAAAAACTTCAGTATCAGTTTACCATAAATCCTATGGATGTGAGTTAGATCACATAAATCAATCGGCCTTTCTTCAATTTTTTGGCTTGTTTATTACTAATTTAGCCTAAAATTAGTATGCTTATGCGTCACGTTGATACCCAAAAGCTATCAAAAGAGGAATGCTGGGGAATCCAGATTTATGGCCTCAATCATTGCAAAAATATCAATTGCAGGTGGCAGGGCTTATCGGCCTGTGCAGGAAAAAATATTGTGAAAACAGGCTATAACAGTTTGGGGTTTAAAGTAGGAGAAAATGGATTGGCCCAGGATAAAACCAAAGAAGTTTAAGAATTTATAAAATTTGAAAAAAGATTGACTTGTCTGGTTGAATTGATTTTCGGGTCAGGAAATGTAAATTATCTAAAGCGTATCCACTTTATTTCTATGGTTGGATAGTCTGGTGACATAATGTATGATATAAAACGTTTTTTTAATTTAAACCTATTCTAAATCCTAAGTTATTGTTAATCTGTTAACAAGTGGATTATTTCTCTTTTTTCCTGAAAAAAATCATCACGGAGGCCAACTAAATCAGCGACTTACTTACTTGATTTGACTACAATTTCAAATGATTTTACGTAATATTGCAAGCTATATTGAACCGAAAAAAATGATTTTATGATTGCACAACTTATATTTGCGTTGACGCTGCTACTCACGCTTGGAGTATTCGCTTTCACGATGCGTCGTTATTTTTTCAATTTTCGATACACCAAAAAGAAGCCCATTTCAAATATTCCGGCACGTCTGCTTGAAACTTTTAAAGTGGCCATTGCACAGGAGAAAATATTTCGCCATCCAGTGATGGGTTTGTTGCATGCCTTGGTTTTTTGGGGTTTTATTGTGATTTTGTTTGGTAGCATCGAAATGGTTATTGATGGTCTTTTTGGCACGGAACGTATCTTTAGCTTTTTGGGCGGGTTTTACAATTTCTTGATGGCTTCGGGCGATATTTTTGCTGCTATCATTGCTGTTTCAATTCTGGTTTTTTTATTCAGGCGCTTGTTTATGCACGTAAAGCGTTTTTATGGTCCCGAAATGAAACCGGTTTCCAAAGCCGATGCCAATCTGGCGCTGAGTTTTATCCTTTTCCTAATGATCAGCCTTTTGGGCATGAACACTTTTTATCTGCTTGAAATGCACAATGCCGGTCACGATGCGGTTGGCTTGTATCCTGTGAGTATGCTGCTGGCCGATCTCTTTGCTAGTATGAGCGATAGCGGAATTATTTTTTGGCACCATTTCAATTGGTGGTCACATATTTTATTGATTTTTATATTTGCTAACGTACTGCCGTATAGTAAACATTTTCACGTGTTTATGTCGGTTCCAAATGTGTTTGTAAGCCGTATTGAGCCCTTGGGAAAAGTGGATAATATGGAGAGCATAACCAAAGAAGTGAAATTGATGCTCGATCCTTCGGCACCAATGGATGCCGCAGCAGATGAGCCGATTGAGAAGTTTGGCGTTTCGGATGCCAATGATGTAAATTGGGTTAATTATATGAATGCACTCAGTTGCACCGAGTGCGGAAGATGTACGGCTGTTTGCCCGGCCAATATCACCGGAAAACTGCTTTCGCCACGCAAAATTATGATGGATGTTCGCGCCCGGATGAAAGAAAAAAGCCCGGGACTTATAAAGGAAGGCCTTGCTTTTGACGATGGTAAATCGCTGATCGGCGATTATATTTCCGAAGAGGAACTCTGGGCCTGCACCATGTGCAACGCTTGCGCTCAGGAATGTCCGATTAATATAAACCAGCCTTCGCTGATCTTGGATATGCGCCGCTATCTGGTGCTTGAGCAATCTAAGGCGCCTTCAGGATTAAACACAGCATTCGCCAATATTGAAAATAACGGCGCACCTTGGCAGTTTTCGCCAGAAGACAGAATGAACTGGGCTGATGAGCTTTATATAAACGAAACGACCTAAAAAGAAAGAAAATGGCTACAGAAAAAATAAAAATTCAAATCCCAGTAATGGCTGATCTGGCTGCCGAAGGCCGCACACCAGAATGGTTATTTTGGGTAGGTTCAGCTGGTGCTTTTGACGACCGCTATAAAAAAGTAACGCGCGAATTTGCTAAAATTCTAACCCATCTCAATATCGACTACGCCGTTTTGGGAATTGAAGAAACCGATAGTGGCGACATTGCTCGCCGGGCGGGAAATGAAATGCTATTCCAGATGCAGGCGCTGCAAAATATCGAAATCATGAATGGCTATGAGGTAAAGAAAATCTTAACCTGTTGTCCACATGATTTCAATACATTGAAAAACGAATATCCCGAACTGGGTGGTCATTATGAAGTGTGGCATCACTCGCAATTTTTGTCCGATTTAATTGAAAAAGGTATTATAAAAGGCATTTCTGAATCATTTGCGAATAATAAAATCGTGTTTCACGATCCTTGTTACCTCGGTCGCGCCAATAATGAATATGCAGCTCCTCGCAATGTTTTGAAAGCCATTCCTTCCCAAAAAACAGAAATGAAACGTAATAAAAGTTTCGGACTTTGTTGTGGTGCAGGTGGCGGACAAATGTTTAAGGAAGCTGAAAAAGGTAATAAAGAAGTTTTTATAGAACGCACCGAAGAGGCGATTGAGACCGGTGCGGATATTATCGCTACGGCTTGCCCATTTTGTATGGTGATGATGACCGATGGCATCAAATACAAAAACCAGGAAGAGCGTATGAAAAACTACGATATTGCCGAACTGTTGAGCATAAGTCTGGGACTTTAAAAGTGCTGCCCTAACCAACAAAATGCTTAAAAACTGCCAATTTTTATTGACAGCGTAAAACAAAAACAAATTATTTATGCCCTGGCTTATCTTAATTATAGCCGGCCTTTTTGAGGTTGGTTTTGCAACTTGTCTCTCTAAAGCCCGCACCGCTGAGGCTCCTGAATCTTATTGGTGGTTTGCTGGCTTTGTTATCAGTCTGTCAATCAGTATGCTATTGCTATACAAAGCCACGCACTATATTCCGATGGGTACCGCTTATGGCGTATGGACAGGCATTGGCGCAGTTGGGACAGTGCTTGTCGGAATTTTCTTCTTTCAAGAACCGATCAATTTTTGGCGCTTATTTTTTATCAGTACGCTAATATTTAGTGTAGTAGGATTAAAGGTAGTATCAGCATAAAGTCTAAATTTGACTAATCCCTTCCCGAAAGTGATTTTGGAATTCGTCCTTGATGGATAGCTTCCGAGCGTAGCTTGCGGCCCACAATACGTTCGACCATCTTGCCGGTTTCCAGTATTTTATCGATGTCGAGATTCGTTTTAATTCCCATTTCATCCATCATCACCACCATATCTTCCATCGTTACCAAACCCACCGCCGATGACTCATTATAATAGTATTTGCCAGTTCCCGAAACTGGGACGCCATCTACAAAATTGGCTGGTTGTCCACCAATACCGCCCAATGTAGCCTCGTAATTGGTCATGCCGGCTTGCAAAGCTGCCAGCACATTGGCCAGTCCCCAGCCGCGTGTAGTATGCAGGTGGACAATGTGTTTGTGCGGGTTTTGAACCCTGTCAAGCAACATCGAGAAATATTTATACACCCTGTCTGGCGAAGCCGATCCATCGTGGTCAGCATGTTCCACATCATTGGCGCCAATGGAAAGCCAGCGTTCTGTAAAATCAACGGCCTTGCTCATTTCTGTTGGCCCTTCAATCGGGCAACCCCATATCGTGCTTACTGTACCATTTACCTTTAGGCCAGCATCTTGCGCCATCGGGATATATTTTTCGGCCATTTTAAAATATTCCTCAATCGTAAGGCCAGAATTTTTGTACTGATGCGACTCGCTGGTGCTTACCATTAACAAAATTCTGTCGGGGCCAATGCCCTCTTTTTTTGCTTGGATGGCACGTTCTACCGCTTTTTCGCGAATCGTAACGGCTGTTAGACTTACCGATGGCAACAATTCCTGAATACGTTTGCTTTGACGAACAAGCTTAAAAAGTTTGTCAACGTCCTGAAACTGAGGCATGCCCTTAGGATTACCGAAATTGGTAAGTTCAACATGCTTAAAACCAGCTAAAATGAGCTCTTCGGCCAACCAAAGTTTTGCTGCTGTTGGAATAAATTTCTCTTCGTGCTGAAATCCGTCACGAACGGTGATATCGCCTATTACGACTTCTTTTGGGTAATTCATCATAAAACTATTGTTTGAAACGATTGATGGTGTTTTTTCTTCTGGCTAAAATATGCAGACTTTTCGATATGTGCAAGTTTAAACTATAGAAATTCAAGAAGTCTGAGTAGCTCTCAAATGAACAATAAGCTGCTCTTGTTTTTTTATTGAGAAAAGATTTTACAGGAATTTTCTTACTTTTACCCAATTGGAAATGCCTTAAACTTTCCAAAAGCAAGATACCAATCGCTATAAAAACCAATAAAATAACAACACTTTGTACACCATTCAATCAAAAATCGACACCAGCTCAGAAGAGTTTAAATCGAATAAAATTGCTTTTGAAGACTTACTAAAAACGTACCGAGAGCGCTTAAATAAGAGCATCAACGGTGGCAGCAAGGAGTCTGTTGAAAAGCACAAATCGCGCAATAAATTGTTGCCTCGTGAGCGCATCGACCTGCTGATAGACAAAAACACACCCTTTCTGGAGCTTTCGCCCATGGCAGCTTATGAGCTGTATAATAATGGTTTTCCGTCGGCCGGAATAGTTACCGGAATTGGTGTGATCCACGGCCGCGAAACCATGATTATTGCCAATGATGCCACCGTAAAAGGCGGCACTTATATGCAATACACCATCAAAAAGCACCTACGCGCCCAAGAAATTGCGATGGAAAACGCGCTGCCTTGTGTTTATATGGTGGATTCGGGCGGTGCATTTTTGCCTGAGCAGGATACTGTTTTTCCTGATCGCGATCATTTTGGACGCTTTTTTTACAACCAGGCACGGATGTCGGCCATGGGTTTGGCACAAGTTGCCATCGTTATGGGAAGTTGCACTGCCGGAGGAGCTTATGTGCCGGCCATGAGTGACGAAACGATTATTGTAAAAAATCAGGGAACGATTTTCCTTGGTGGCCCACCTCTGGTGAAAGCCGCTACAGGAGAGGAAGTTACAGCTGAAGATCTTGGTGGAGCCGAGGTGCATACTTCCGTATCAGGTGTGGCCGATCACTTGGCAGAAAATGATACGCATGCCATTCAAATTTGCCGAAATATTTTTGAAAATCTAAAGCCTAAAGAAAGGCAGTTTTTGGAGCTTTTGCAAGCCGAGGAACCGCTTTACGATCCCAAAGAACTTTACGGCATCGCACCTGTTGACCTGCGAAAAATGGTTGACCCGCGCGAAATAATTGCCCGGATTGTGGACGGCTCTCGATTTCAGGAGTTTAAGGCGCGTTATGCCACTACGGTAGTTACTGGTTTTGCTCATATTATGGGCTTTCCGGTGGGAATTATTGCCAATTATGGCGTGCTTTTTTCTGAATCTGCACTCAAGGTTACACACTTTATTCAGCTTTGCACGGCACGGAATATTCCCTTGATTTTTCTGCAAAATGTGACGGGTTTTATGGTGGGAAAAGACTTTGAACGCGGCGGTATTGCTAAAGATGGCGCCAAAATGGTTCATGCTGTTTCCAATGCTAATGTTCCGAAGTTCACGGTAATTTTTGGCGGTTCGTTTGGCGCTGGTAATTATGGCATGGCCGGAAGGGCTTTCAGTCCGCGCCTGCTTTTTATGTGGCCCAACGCGAAAATTTCAGTGATGGGTGGTGAGCAGGCGGCCAATGTTTTGGCTACTGTGAAACAAGATCAGCTGCGCAAAAAGGGCATTGAAATGACCTCTAAAGAAATCGACACCCTAAAGCAACCTATCCTCGAAAAATATGAACGCGAAGGATCAGCTTATTACAGCACTGCGCGGCTTTGGGACGATGGAATTATTGATCCAGCCGACACGCGAAAAATGCTCGCCTTAGGCATTGCTGCTTCGCTTAATAATCCTTTCCCCGAACAGAAATATGGCGTTTTCAGAATGTAAAATTATGGAACAGAATTTTGAAACTATTGAGTTTATCAAAGAAGGACTTGTCGTAAATATTAGACTGAATAGGCCAGATAAGCACAACGCACTCAATCCTTTAATGATTTCCGAGCTTACTGCGGCTTTCGCCGAAATAGCCAATCAATCCGCTTTACGACTTGTAATATTGCGCGGCAACGGGCCATCATTTTGCGCCGGAGCCGACCTGCATTATATGAAAGAAATTGCTGGTTTCGGGCAGGCAGAAAACCTAGAAGATGCACGTAAACTGGCGACGCTTTTCAAGCAAATCAGCGCATGTCCCATTCCGGTTGTGGCTGTCGTGCATGGCGCTGTTTACGGCGGCGCCAATGGCTTGTCGGCTGCCTGCGATATTGTGTTGGCGCATGAAGAAACCGTTTTTGCCTTCAGCGAAGTAAAGCTCGGTATTACACCAGCTACCATTTCGCCTTTTGTGATAGCGCGCTGCGGACAAGCGGCTGCCCGCGAGCTGATGCTGACAGGCAGAAGATTTACCGCTTCAGAAGCTTACCGATTTTTGCTTGTAAATCAGGTTTTCAGCAATGAATCCGCGGAAAAAATATCAGATTTTTATATCAAACAACTGCTGAGTAGCGCTCCAAATGCACTGCGCCAATGCAAAGACTTGATAAAAATAGTGGACGAAGAAAGTGCCGACTCTACAAAAATATTTGATGAAACAACTGCTATGATTGCTCGCCAGCGCGCTTCCGAGGAAGGACAAGAAGGACTGGCAGCATTTTTTGAGAAAAGAAAACCCAACTGGATACTTTAAGCATGAAACAAAAAATAACAAAAGTACTGATTGCCAATCGAGGCGAAATTGCGGTGAGAATTATCCGTACGCTGCGTAAAATGCAGATAAAATCTGTGGCTGTTTATGCAGAAAATGATGCCAAAGCATTGCACGTGCGCATGGCCGATGAATCGTTTTCGCTGGGTCGCGGAAGTTTGTCCGAAACCTATTTGTCAGTCGAAAAACTGATTAATTTCACCCTGGAATCTGGTGCGCAAGCTATTCATCCCGGCTACGGATTCCTTTCCGAAAACCCTACTTTGGTGGCCACTTGCGAAAAGAATAGTATCATTTTTATTGGTCCCGACAGCCATTCGATGGAGTTGATGGGCAATAAAATCACCGCGCGAGATTTCGCTGTTAAATGCGGGCTTCCAGTTACGAAAGGCATCACTGGTGATACCAAAACTTTGCTGCAAAAAGCCGGAGAAATTCCGTTTCCGATCCTTGTCAAAGCCGCTGCAGGCGGTGGTGGCAAAGGGATGCGTATTGTGAGAAAGCCAGAAGAATTGGCAGAAATCCTCGAAACCACAGGCCGCGAAGCAAAAAGCTATTTTGGCGATGGCACGGTTTATATTGAACAATTTATTGAAAATCCACGCCATATCGAGGTACAGGTTTTGGGCGATGAACATGGAAATGTGGTACATCTGTATGAACGCGAATGCAGTATTCAGCGGCGTTATCAAAAGATTATTGAGGAATCGCCCAGCCCTACTTTAACGCCTGAAGTGCGCGAAAAAATGGGTAAAGCTTCTGTTGATCTTTGTAAAGCAATTGGCTATAGAAGTGCTGGTACCATCGAGTTTTTGGTGGATCCTTCACTTAATTTTTATTTTCTGGAAATGAATACCCGTATTCAGGTAGAACATCCAGTAACAGAATTAGTTACAAATATTGATTTGGTTGAAGAGCAAATTTATATCGCGCAAGGCGAAAAACTGAGAATAGCACAAGCCGATATAACACAAACC